>JBAZOB010000045.1:0-2967 GCA_041648895.1 Patescibacteria group bacterium | reverse complement strand
CGTGCATCCGCTACGTTTTCAGGAAAAAGGTCAGGATTATTTTGCCAAAGAAGCCAAGGAAGAGCAGACACCGTGGGGAACAAAACTTGAATATTATCCCAAAAAAATATCAGATTATGTAAATGCGACTATTGAAGCTGGTTTTGAGATATTACATGTTGATGAACCTTTGCCATTAATGATTGGGAAGAGTGTTAATCCAGAGGAGTATAATAAATATTCGGCGCGGCCGACGCGGTTGGCGGTGGGGGCGAGGAAGAAATGAACTGAGTCTCTGTAACAATTTTTTACCTCTATTTATGAGTTGTTGCAATTATTGCAACAACTTGTTTGATACTGGTACACTTTTTTGGCATTATGCATTTTATGCATATTCCTGTTTGTATCAGGAGATAATTTTTTTACCTCCAGATACAATCATATCTAGATTATAATGTTGCCATTGATATGTTTCTCCATCATTTCCAATATGCGTAAATTTTGTACATACTGACTTTTTAGTACGTTCCTTTCATTTATTATTTTTTCGTTCTTTTTCTAAATACTCATTAAAAGCCTGATAAAATTGGCGATTAATTTTTAAGTCTTTAAGAATAGCTTGGTCGTTGTAGCGCCGCATAATTTCAGCGCTTTTGGCGGGATAAAAAATCTGGGTTAGTGGTACAGCTAACTCTGTATTACTGAAGCCATCCCACTCATTGATGGGAAAAATATCTTTTAAGCCCGCGTCCCAGCTAGGATCGAGCGTGACCCAAATATGTTTGAGTAATATTTCTAAATAAACGTGGGTAGCTAGATCGCGATTGGGAATATTCAATATGGATGGTGGTAGATCGAGTGAGTTCCAGCTGAAAGTACAGACGCGATAACGAACTTGGTAGCCGGCTTGGGTTAATTTTTGCTTAAGAAGTTGGCATTTGCCAGTACAACATTGATCGGGTTCATTTAACGAAAGTGGGATACGATAGGGAATGTCGCGAATAGAATTAAATATTATTACCAAACATTTTGTCTCAAGTTTGTTCAACACTTCAGTAAATTTGGGCCAGACGGCAGGGTAATATTTTTTAATCACCGGCTGCATGATATCGATGGTCTTTTGCCTAGCTTTTCGAATTTCATCAATATTGTCGGTCATTAAGACGCCGCGATTGTTGTCGAGTTTGTCAGCAATTTTGATTTTGATTAGATTTTTATGGCCAGAATTAATAATGCGATCAACGAAATCTACCCACTCACCTTTTTGGTCCCAAGTCAGCGTTTTCACTCCCATATCTATTTCTTCGCCAAATTCTTTCTTAATTTTACTGATATCATAATCCGACCATTCGATTAGATCATGAAGCAAGGCAATTAAAATAGTTGTCTTGTCTTTGATATTGAATTCTTCCAAGAGAATCCGGGCGACGCGGACAGGATGGTTTATGTAATTACCTTGGAAATGATAACGAGGTTGATCGTGGTGTTTTTTGATTATGGTTAGTGCTTTTTCGACTTGTTGGTCGTCGGGGAAATATGATTTTATGAGAGAATAATGTTGATCCCAGTTTTCGTATTCCAGGAGAGTTTCATGGTATTTTTTATGTGAGTTGTTGTTATGATGTCCCAAAATAATATTTTTAGTATTTATTTTTTAACCTGACGAAGTGAAGAAACCTGGACAAAAAATTGATCATAATTTTCATAAAAATAAGCATCGATGCCTAGCTGGCGGGCTTGGTCGATGTGAGACTTGGTATCATCGAAATACATAATTTCGGTGGGGTGGATATGATATTTACTTTCTAGGTCATGCAAAACATGGTGAAAAAATTCGGGGGCGGGTTTTTTGTGGCCGATGGCACTGGAAGAATAGACGTCATCGAATAATTCATTAAAACCCATGTCATGTTTCATGTACTCGGTGCGGTATTTTTCCTGATTAGTGACTAAAAAACATTTGATGCCATGATTGCGCAGCTCTTTAATGATGCTAATAACTGGCTGATTGAGATGATGTTCAGTTTTAAACCAAAATTGGAGGAATTCATCGACAGTGCCGGTCCATTTCCACCCAGGTAAATATGGTGCAATAACTTGTTTGAGATCGGCTTGGCCAATGAGGCAGGGTGGAAAAACGTTTTGGAAAAAAGGCAATATCTGTCCATCGGGCAGACCGAATTGTTTCTGATATTGAATACTGAATGTTTGAGAATCAATAACAACACCGTCGGCATCGAATAGAATACATTTGGTGGACATAACCATGTCAATAAATTATTAGTCTTAACGAACACTCTGATATGGAACCTCGGCATCAATTTGAGAATAGACAATTTGCCAGAGTTGGTTGCGTTGGGCGCGGAAAGAGCCGGCGGCGGCGGAAAGATAGTAGTTCCACATGCGGAAAAAGCGTTCGTCGTATTTATGTTTGATCTGGTCCCAGTGGTCATTAAAATTTTTGTGCCAAGCCATGAGGGTGGGATCGTAGTCGGGACCGAAATTGTGCCAGTCTTTGAGCATAAAGATGCCTTCGGCAGCCTGGGTGAGTTGGCGAGCGGAGGGGATCATGGAATTGGGAAAAATATATTTTTCCAGCCAGGGTTCGGTGTGTTTTTCGGATGTATTGCCGCCGATAGTATGCAATAAGAATAAGCCATCATCGTGGAGATTTTGGCTGGCAATTTGCATGAATTGGCGATAGTTTTTGTAACCAACGTGTTCAATCATGCCAACGGAAACGATGCGATCAAATTTGGCGTTGATTTCCCGGTAATCTTGCTCGCGGATTTCAATATCCAAACCGGCGCAGCGTTGGCGAGCCAGTTTGGCTTGTTCCTGGGAGATAGTAATGCCCACTGCTTTGACGCCATATTTTTCAACGGCAAATTGGACCAGGCCGCCCCAGCCGCAACCAATATCGAGCAGAGTCTGACCCGATTTTAATTGTAATTTTTGACAAATCAGGTCAAGTTTGGCCTCTTGGGC
>JBAZOB010000044.1:0-3190 GCA_041648895.1 Patescibacteria group bacterium | reverse complement strand
CAACAAAGGATAAGTAAGTATTATCGGCGCCAGGCTAAGGTGATTAATCCACCAGTGGAGTTTGATCAAAAAAATCATGGACAATCAATTACAGATGGGGATTATTATTTATGTTTGGGGCGGTTAATTCCTTACAAAAAAGCTGATTTGGTGGTAGAAGCTTTTGTTCAAAATGGTCGTCAATTGAAGGTTGGCGGCGAAGGGCCATTATTCAAACGAATGCAAAAAATAAGTAATCAGTCGGATAAGATTGAATTATTGGGTTATGTAAGTGATAATGAAAAATGGGAATTAATAGCTGGTTGTCGAGCACTGATTTTTCCGGCGGAGGAAGATTTTGGCATTGTACCTTTGGAAGTAATGTCATTGGGAAAACCGGTTATAGCATATGGTCAGGGTGGAGCCAGAGAGACGGTAAAGGAGGGGGAATCGGGGACATTTTTCGCGGAACAAACTGTTAGTTCGATAAATAAAGCGATTGAAAAGTTTGAGAAGATGGATTTTGATCATGAGGCAATAAAGATAAGAGCGGCCAGATTTGGCAAGAGTCGATTCAAGCAGGAAATAATTGATTTCTTAATTTGTAATTATAAAATATGGATTTAAAACAATCTTTGAAACCAATATTGGCTTATTGGTGGTTAGTCTTAGTGACGATGGTAGTGGCCCTGCTGGGCATTATTATTTTTGATAAGTTAATGAACGCCAGTTATGATGGGGCGGTAACATTGATTGTCAAACAGACCATGCCGTCGGGTGAGCTGGGTGATGATTATAAATATGATGGATATTACGCGGTGATGGCTAATCAGGTGTTTGCCGATACCTTGGAGAGTTGGTTGGACAGCCCGGAAATAATTGCCGAAGTATATGAGAAAGCTGGAATGGATGTGCCAGTTAGTATGAGTTATTTAGCCAATCGGTTTGAGATCGATAAAGTGGTTTCTCAAAGCGTGGCAGTCCGGATAAACGCGGGTAGCACTGAAGAGGCCCAGACTTTGCTTAAGGCGATGGTGGAAGTATTAAAATCTAGAATTGAAAATGTTTTAGTGGGTAGTCAGAACCAACCAATGTTTACTCTTAGTAGTTCAAATATTTTAGTCTTGCCACATCAATTAGATTATCGATTGCAGTTTGGAGTTGGATTGGTAGGAGCCGTGGTGGTTGGTTTATTCATGGCTTATGCTGTTTACGCGATGAAAGAGGAATAAGACAAACAAATATCAAAGGAGGCATTGATGAAAATATTAGTTGACGGGCGGGGTTTGTTGGAAGAAATAAAAGCCGGGGTAGAGGGATATACCTACAACATGCTTGATAATTTACAAAGAATGTATCCAGAAAATGAATACATTCTTTTTTCATATTCGCGCGGGCGGCGGCCGGTGCGCTGGTTGACACAAAAGTATAAATGGATACATTACCCGTGGTCAAATATGGTTATGTCGGTTCAGTGGCGGTGGTTGGAGTGGCCACTGATAGATCAATTGATCCCGGGAATTGACGCGGTTTGGTGTCCCAATATTCGTTTTATTCCAGTGGGGGTGGGAGTAAAGAGGATTGTGACGGTGCACGATCTGTCGTTTGAAGTTCTGCCGGAGTGCTATTCGGCGCGGCGGCGGTTGTGGCATTGGCATATGAATATTAAGGAAAATTTAGGGAAAGCGGATTTGATCGTGGCGGTTTCGCAAAAAACAGCTGATGATTTGGTTGATTTTTATGATATTTCTCCCCAACGGATTAAAGTGATATATTCCGGAGTTGACGATAGACGGTTGGCTCGAGGTGGACCGAATAATTTGTTAGATAAATATAAGTTACAGGCTAATTATTTTTTGCATGTTTCCACGGTGGAACCACGAAAAAATATCTATTCTTTGTTAAAAGCATATAGTTTGTGGCGGCAGAGGGTGCAAAAAGTCGAAACGAGCAGGACTGATTATATTTCAGATTTAGTGTTGGTTGGTGGTGTGGCCCCGGAGTGTCAAGATGTCCATGTCTATTTAAAAGAATTAAATCTGAAAGACCATGTTCATTTACTTGGTTTTGTCGATGATGAGGAAAAGAATTTTTTAATGAGCCAAGCCAAAGCTTTGTTGTATGCTTCATATTATGAAGGTTTTGGTTTTCCACCCTTGGAGGCGATGAAATTGAATATACCGGTGGTGATTAGTTTTGCCGGGTCGCTCGGTGAAGTAATGGGAAAAGATTGCCTAGTAGTTGACCCCTTGGATGTGGGAGCCATGGTCAATGCTTTAAATTTGATTAGTCGGGAAAAAGAGCTGGCCAATTTATTTTCTATCCGTGGTCAGAATCTGGCGGCCGGGTATTTATGGAGGGAAGCAGCCAGTCAATTTCAACATGAGTTGAATGGTATAATTTAGGGGAGATATTAACTTTAAAATTACCATTGATAAATTACGAATTACAAATGACGAATTGCCTTGGTCATATATCATTTATTTTAATTAATGGCAGCAAATGTATTGCCGGTGGTGTAATGGTGGAGCTGTCTAATAGTGGTAAGTTTTACGGCTAGCCATATAATTAGAATAAATGATATATGACCAAGGCAATTCGTCATTTGTAATTCGTAATTTATCATTGGTAATTAATTAATCTTTATGTCGTTTGACCGTAAATTTGTTGATGGAATATCCAATGGGGATATTAAGCGTCAAGATGATAAGCCTCGAGGGCTGGTCAATTTTTATAATGATTGGAATTGGCGGGTATTGAAAAATCCGGTGGTGTGGGGAATTTTTTTGTTGATATTGGTGGCGGTGGGTGGCTATTTTTTAAATAGTTTGTTAAATATTAAAACTAGTATTGTTAGCGCGGCTAGTAGTGGAGTGGGGAGGATGCAGGAGGGGGTAAATAGTTTGAAAAGTGAAAATTATCAGCAGGCGGCAGCGGATTTTGCCGGGGCTAATCTTGATTTTGTGGCGATCAAAAAGAATTTATTTAAATTGGGCCAAGGAGATAGCTTTTTGGGGGAGAGTTTACCTAGTGGTCAATATGAGGAAGTGGTGAGCGTTATTGATGGGCTAGAGGCCATGACTCGGGGGGCAAAATTTCTGTCTTTGGCGATGCAGGAAATGGTTGATTATTCGGGTAATGATTTTTCAGGCTTGTTGTTCAATATTCTTGATAATAAGCAAACTAATGATAACGTTTTTCCGGTGCTGGA
>JBAZOB010000043.1:0-4256 GCA_041648895.1 Patescibacteria group bacterium | reverse complement strand
CCTGGTTACACATGGTAAATGCTGGTTTTGAACAAGAAAATCCGGAATATACTCATGATTGGTTATTTGATTGGCTCAATTCCGGTTGGTTGGCACAAGCCGCCATGGAAGGTTTTATGAATGCTCCCCGCAATGGCACTTATCATATTGAAGATGTGGTCTTGAAAGGAGTAAGGAGTGAGATCGAAGATATACACTTTCTCTAAAAAGTTAATCTAGATAAAATATATTAATAAATCCAAAATTCAAAATTCTAAATTCAAAACAATTATTAAAATCAAATTTCAAATCGTTTTGGATTTAAATATTTTGGATTTGATTTGGATTTTGGATTTTGGATTTTGAGGTTTTTAAGTATATGTTTTTTTTCCTTGCTATTATTGGGTATTTGCTTCTAGCGGTAGTTAGTCTGCTAGACAAATTAATTCTGACAAAATCCATCAACAAACCGGTGGTATATGCTTTTTATGCCAATGTTTTTATGTTTGGGGCGCTTTTGGCTTGGCCATTAAGCGGTGAATTTTTGCGGGGAGTTGATTGGTGGTGGGCGATTTTATCCGGTGCAGGATTTGGATTGGGAATGTGGACAATTTATATTTCGCAAAAAGAAAGTGAAGCAACTCATGTTGTACCATTTAACGGAGCAATGATTTCGATTTCAGTTTATGGATTGTCAGCGTTTTTTTTGGGAGAAAAATTGGTTGGGGCACAGGTTGCCGGCATTATGATTTTACTTTTTGCTTCTTTTTTATTGTCGCTTGAGAATAGCTCCAAACACCGGGGATTTCATCGTGGTTTTTTTTGGGCGGCTTTATCGGGATTATTTTTTGCTATTTCACATGTGTCAGCCAAATATTTGTATGAGATCTATCCATTTTGGACTGGTTTCGTTTGGTCTAAGGCGGCAGTCGGATTAGTAGCTGTTCCCATGTTATTCTCTTTATCGGTTAGAAATTCATTATTTAAAAGAAAAAATAAGCTACGCCCAAAAACAGTTGGTAAACGCTATTCCAGCCTGATTTTTATTATTAATAAAGTGTTATCAATTAGTTCAGTGGTTTTGATCCAATATGCGGCGGCGATTGGCAGTGTGACAATTGTTAATGCTGTGGCTGGTGCTCAGTATGCTTTTATGTTTGTTTTAGCTTATTTTTCTACCAAGTTTTGGCCAAAAGTTTTTAAGGAATATTTTACTAAGAAAGAAATTTCAATTCAATTAATTGCGATTGCAATGGTGGTAGTGGGAATGATTTTTTTTGTATTATGAAAATTTTTATTATATTACTTCTTTCTGTGTTTGGAATAGTTTTGATTATATATGTTTCCATGTGGATTTTTAGCATCAAAAAATATCCAATCGAATACGGTATTAGCTTTAATCAAAATCACGCTCAATATTTGGGTTTGGATTGGAAGCAGGTTTATCTGGATATGCTGAGTGAACTGAAACCAAAATATGTCCGAATCGCCTCGATGTGGAGTGAAGTGGAATTGGAAAAAGGAACTTATGATTTTACTAATGTGGATTGGATGATGGATCGAGCGATGGAAAAAGGAGTTAAAGTTGTCTTGGTGGTAGGACAAAAAGCACCTCGTTGGCCGGAATGTCATGTGCCAATTTGGACACAAACTATTTCAAAAGCAGAATATGATCAAAAATTATTAAGTTATGTTCGAACAGTGGTCGAAAGATATCAAAATCATTCGGCCTTGGAAATTTGGCAAATTGAGAATGAGCCATACATTCGATTTCGTTTTGGTGATTGTCAAAATTTTGATTCAACTTTATTGACCAAAGAAATTGCGATTGTGAAGAAACTTGATTTGAATCATAAAATATTAATTACGGATAGTGGTGAATTAAGTACTTGGCGTCGAGCTCATCGAGCCGGTGATTTGTTTGGTACTACAATGTATCGGGTGGTGCGCACCCCTCAACAATGGGTTTTTACTTATGACTGGTTGCCGGCAGGATTCTATCGTTACAAAGCTTTACTCTGGGGATTAAAACCAGTCGATGTTTTTGTGGCCGAACTTCAAGCTGAACCATGGTTACTGAGGAGGATGCGCTTAATTCACCTCTTTCAGTCCAAAGAGAAACGATGAATTTGGATCGTTTGGAAAAGAATTTTGATTATGCCTCTCGGGTTGGTTTTTCTCGAGCATACTTGTGGGGAGTAGAGTGGTGGTATTGGATGAAAGAAACAAATAATGATCCGAGTTTTTGGGAAGCAGTGAAAACCAAATTAAGTAATTAATCTTGTCCCCAGACTTTGTGTTCAAAATAGTTGTTATTTGATATAATAGACGAAGTTTGTAAAGTTCATAAAGTTCATAAAGTTTGTAAAGTTATAAAGTGTGATTGAAAAATATTAGCTCGTACTTTATAAACTTTATAACTTTATAAACTTTTAACTATCGTTCATGTTGTATAGGCCTAAAAATTTATTTTTTTTAATTGCCTCATTGGCACTTATTACGACTGTATATTTTACAGTTGGTTTAAGGTTTAATAAAAATGGTCTGCCAATGATTACAGATATTGCCAAAGCCGAGGCCCTTACTTGGGATGGTGAAGGGGATGATGATGATTGGTGTACTGATGCCAACTGGTCTGGTAACGCTGAACCAACTTCGTTAGATGATGTGACAGTTGATACTGCCGTTACAATTACTACAACTGGTTGTCAGGCTGAAGGTAAATTACTAAATTTTTTGTCTCTTAATCTCGGTGGTACTAATACTGCGAATCTTACTATTACGGCTAATCTTGGTACAGCGGGTGATTTAATTATTGTTAAAGGAACTGTTACCCAAAATAATGCTGTGCAACAAACACTCACTGGTGGTCTTTGGGTTCAGGCTAATGGTGTTCTTACTCATGGTAACAATTCTACCGCTCAATCTTTTATTGTTAATTTTAGTGTAGCCTCATCTACAATTAATGGCACTGTCACTGCAGACGCACTTGGTTATGATGGTGGTGCAACGGGTGATGGAAAAGGACCTGGTGCTGGGATATATTATGCTCCTGGAGGTTATGGTGGTGGAGGTGCTCATGCTGGAAGCGGTGGTGGTAATTTATATAATGATTTAGGTGGAGGAGCTTATTGTAATATTACCAATGTAGACACAATGGGTTCTGGTGGATCTGGTGGTTCGGGAACTACCGGTGGTGCTGGTGGTGGTCTTATTATTCTTAATGTTAGTGGTACTTTGAGTGTTGGTGGTGGCACAATTACTGCCGATGGTGGTAATGGACCTTATTTAGCTGCTGGTGGCGCTGGTGGAGGAATAAATATTTCTGCCAGTACGATTACCGGCACTCCAACCAGTTTTACGGCAATCGGTGGAACAGGGGATGCAGACTATGCTGGTGGTGGCGGTGGTGGTTGTGTCGAAATTACTTATACCGCTGTTAATAGTATTTTGGCGTCCGGTGTTAGTATGTATGGATTGAATGGTAAATATTATGGAGGTGCCGGTTTACTGTATATCAAACAATCAGCTTCGTCTTATGGTGATCTTTGGTCAATCAATACTGCCGCGGCTACTACTACTTCTCAAATTGCCACTACCCTTTCTTTAAATACTCTTAATCTTACTTATTCTAATTTTTTAGTTACTTCTACAGCTCAGTCAATCACTTTTTCCGGTTCAACCAACAATCCATTTTCCGGTTCTGGCACTGGTGGTACTCTTTCGATGCGAGGAACGCTTGGATTCACGAACGCTTCTTATTTTGATAATATTAATGTTTCACTGCTATCCGGTGCTACCTTTACGAATCCGGTGGTTTTTAATGTTACTAATGATGGTACTTTAACAATTGGTTCAGGGGTTACTCTTACGGCTAATATTGCTTCAGTTACGACCAGTGGTACACTTGGTATTTATCGCGATGCCACCAACAATCGTTTTACATCAGCTTCTGATTTGAATATTCAGGCCGGTACCGTTACTCTGTATAATTACAGCACTACTACATCGGCTCTTTCGCTGGATGAATTGTATATGACTGGTGGTACTCTTAATCATGGTAATAACTCTACGGCGCAAACTCACATTGTTAATATTTCGGCTGCCTCATCGACAATTTCTGGGGCAAGTATTAATGTTAATGGTTTGGGATATGATGGTGGTAGTGGCGCTAATAATGGTAATGGTCCGGGTAAAGGATGGTATTATTCTGGTGGTGGTTATGGTAGTGGAGCTGGTCATGGAGGTGTTGGTGGTCATGCTTATGATGATGCAAC
>JBAZOB010000042.1:0-4698 GCA_041648895.1 Patescibacteria group bacterium | reverse complement strand
GGCGTTTTTCCAGTAGCCACAGCTATAGTTCATTCGTTTGTCTAACATTAATTGATACAGTTCATTGCCCACGTCGTAATGTTTCTGGCCAACTACTTGAGATTTGGCTCGGCTTTGTTGATTAAATAATGTCGCTTTAATCCCCTGCCAGACTAAATTGGGGGTGAGGCGGGCTTTTTGATCGATTCGATATTTGAGGATTCGGTAAAAAAATTGATCCAGGGCGGCACAGTCCCACCAGCCGTCCATGTATGACTCTCCCAGAGTGAGGGAGCCACCGGCGAGCAGTCGGGCATAAAAGTCGGGATTGTGTACTTGTATATCCCAAGGGCGGGAACCGTTAATTTGGATATCGGCGGGGTCAAAGAGAACTTGGAGGGTTTGCTTCATGACGATTGGCATAATAATAAGGCTATCTAAATTATAGCCTTGAATGATAAGGATAAGCAAAAATCATTTAAACGAATAAGCGGACAATAGCAACAATTGCAATGATGCTCCAGAAAAGGTTAAGGACAGCTGGCTGATAGGCGCGTTTGATGAAAGAAATGTAAATCATGCCCAGGCCACCGGTGGCGTTGAAAAACTGGTAGAAGAAACTGGTGGGGGCCCAAAATTCAAAGCTGACCATGGCAAAGGCGCCCACAATGGCAATGGCGCCGTACCAGCCGATAATTTCATCGATGAGTTGTTTGGTTTTCATGATTTGGTTTTCATAAATAGATAAAAAATAAAGACTATATATATTTATATTATAGTCTTTATGTTATTTCTTGATAAGATCTGATATTAATCCAATTTCTTGTCAGTCGCTTTCTCTAATCTCTTTTGAATTTCATCTAATTCTTCACGTGTTTCTGCCTTTTTGACTTCTTCAATAAGTTTTAATTTTGCGTAGTATCCAGATGACCTCTGAAGCGATTCATTTGTATCTTTAATTCCGCGATCAAAACCCTCCCAAAATTTATCTATTATTCCCATAAATTACCTATTAATGAATAATATGAGAATATATATCATTTATTTATTTGCGTCAAATAGGTGGAAAAAATTTCGGTGAAATCCCATGGTTTTAAGATGGCAATCATTTCTTTTAGATCGGCTTGGCCGGTCTGACAGGATAATAATAGTGCATACAATGGTCCTTCCCAGGCGGTTAGCCAAATGGAAACTAAATATCTCAAAGTAAATTCGTCGAAATCTTTTTCGCTACCGACTATTTCCAATGACGATTTGAATAATTTTTTGGATATTTTACCTATTTGTTTATCTCGATCCCAAACCGCCCATGAGTAGTTGATAGTTGGTTTTAAATTTTTTATTTTATCATTTATGATTGATATTTCGGTATCTGGTTGCAATTGTTTGCTAATAATTTTCAATGGTTCCCGATAATTCCTGATCACTTGTAAACATAGTAAAGACCTGACGAAAAAATCTTTTTCATCACGATTGCCAACAAAGCGGTATTTATTTTTTATGGCTATCTGGAGTTTAGTAAAGAAGCGACGGTCAAAATCGTCTAGTAATGGATAATAATATTGCGGAGAGATCATCTAACAGATGCTTTAGCTAATAAAATAATATGTACTTATTCAAATATTATACCGGAAATATATCTTTCGATTAAAATTCTATCCGGTGGAAATAAATTTAGTTTTAACGCTTCTTCGATTGAATACCAACTCCATTGAAGGCGACCCTCATTTTCAAGATTGGTAAATTGCCCGGAGAGATAATCAGCTTTCATACCAATGGTGACGTAGCTTTTTTTCTTATCCGGCCGGTAAAAATCGTAGACAGAGATAAGTCGTGGGTTGGCAATATCAAGACCACATTCTTCCTTGGTCTCCCTTATGGCACATTCTTTGAGAGTCTCACCTGACTCCCAATGACCACCCGGCACACCATATACATTTTGCCCTTTGCGGGTATCGCGACCAATGGCGATTTTGTTTTGATAGACAACAACAGTGGCGACTCCGATGGCGGGGGGTGATAAATTCATCATGACTTTATTAATTTATTAGAAAAAGTTTAATGATGGCGAGCGGAGCGGGATTTATCTAGTGTGGATAGAGTGGCTTGAACAGAAGGATTGTCAGTATGAGAAAGAATAATACGCTTTGGATATTGTTTTTGGAGTGGAGTAATAAATTCATCAGCCCAAGAAGGAGTCAAAACTGATACTCCTTCAAAATCAATTTCGATTTTTTCGGAAGCGGTGATCTCTTCAAGCAGGATTTGTAAGGCCAAAAAGGCTTCTTTGCCCGCTGGACGGGAGATAAGCGTGGTGCCAAATTTTTTGACAAATATTTTCATAATTTGTTTAGTTAATAATTAATTATAGCCAGGCAACCGTGAAAGGATAAGTCTGATTGGCTAATTTTCAGATCAGTGTTTTGTTGTAATTCCAGTTTGGCGTTACCAGTATAAAACTGTAGATGTAATGGATTGGCGCTCACAATGTCACGAACAAATTTCAAACCATTGCCCCGATCTTCTGGTGCTCGACCAGAAATATATTGAGTGAAAGCAGTTCGCAAAGCTTCCTGATCATCGGAAAGATTTGGTAATACTCGCTTCAGTGTTGCGTAAATACCACGACCTCGATCGGCCAGCACGATAATTCGCTGAGTTAAATCATAAGCAAAAAAAGTGCCAGAGATGTCGGGCCAATTTCCCAGGTTATGATTATATGAGTTATTGCCAATTTCACCAACCAGAGCAATTATGAGTGGATAAATATTTTGCAGTTTGGATATTCGTTTCAATTCCTGTTCCAAATGTTGCAGCCGGGCGGAAAAAATATCATTGGTTTCACAATATGAGCTGGACGGAATAGATATTGGCTGAGAACTTAGTGCCCATTCGTTGGCTAATAATTCAATATTATTATCTATATTATTGCTATTCACTATATTTTGCCGTTTTGATAAAAAGAGTTCAATATCTTCTTGACGATAGTATCTTTTTGAGCTGGGTGAAGGGCGAAAAGAAACCAAAATATCTGATTTTTCCCAGCGTCTTAGGGTATCAATCGAAACACCTAATAATTTGGCTGTCTCACCGATGGATAATAATTTTTTATCCATATTGTTTTTGGATAAATCTTGGTAAATATATGTAAACCTATGTAAATCTTAGCAAATACTATTAATAATGTCAATAAGTATCGAATAAATTATGCTGGCATCTGAACATATTTCAACCGGGGAATAACTTGATGGGGGGTAAAAGCCTTGGGATCAAAATTATCCAACTCCCTTACTTCCATGGGGGCGGAGATGAGGCCGGTGGTGGGATGGACGGACCAGGGACTGCGGAAGACGGCGTGGGGACGGAGGATGTTTTTGTCGATTAAAATGCAGTGGGCGAGTTTTTTGTCGGCGGAATTAGTGGAAAATAGGGGTGAATTAGGCGGATAGTATTTTTTTAATGATTTGGTAAGGGGAGAATTCTGAAAATACTCTTCCAGACGGGCGGTATATTTTTCCACGATTTGATGTTCTTTTTGGTAAATTAATTCTGATTCGATATCTTTGGGTTTTATTTTTCCGAGTGACCACATAAAATGAAACCCGCGATGGCCCGAATATTTTAACAAATATGGTTGTTTATCTTTATCCAAAAAGCCAGCCATGATTTGGGCCACTTTGACAATATATTTGAACGGTAATTTATCATTTCTTTTATCGATATCAATCATTATCCATTTAATATTGTCATCGGAAAGTTGGTGGGGATGAAAAGAAAAAGTATGCCCGAAAGCATACTCATCAATTTGTTTTTGGCTATTAATATTGATCCAGTTCTCGTCGTCGTTATGACGTTTATAAAGGATATGGTCGCCGAATTTGAGCTGAAGAGCAATTTTGCGATGGGTAAAGAAGGGTAAGGCGTAAGGGCCGGCGTGATGCCAATAATTTATGAGCCAATCGATGGGCATGAGAATTTATGATTATATCACCGTAATACTGACTACGGCTTCGGCATTAAGCCAAGTGAGATGCTCTAAGACCGGCGAGAAAGATTCATGGTAGGTGCCGGGCGTGGCTTGGGTGGCATCGATGGTAAATTCAAAATGACCAACCTGACCGGGCTCAACGTAGGTTTGAAAAAGATTGATCCGGTTGTTGGTGAGCCAATTGTCGGCGGAATAAAATTGACTAGCGCGATCATGCTCATTGACAGTGCCCAGGTGCATGGGAAATGGATCAAAATTGTACCAAATATTGTCACCGTCGTTGGTAAATTCCAACCAGATTTTCTTTTTTTCACCAGCTTGGACGGTAATATTGGTCAGCCCATCATAGAAAGTGGCGTGGTAACGAGTGGCGCTAATGCCATATTTATTGGTCGGCTTGGTAATTTGAGTCGGATCAGCTTGATCACCGAGAGCGTTGACGGTGACACTAAATTCGGAATCAGCCAGGATGCCATCTGGTCCTTGTAGAGCAAATTTTTCCAGGAACTTACCTTTTTGTTTGATACCCGAGAAAGTAATTTGAAATTGACCCATGTCGCCGGGCATGACTGAATAGCGATACATATCCCCCACTTGTGCGGTGGATATCCAACTGGTATCAGCAAATTGACTATCGCGGCCGGCTTGACCAGTAGTCACAACAACTATTTGATCAAGACCTTCCTGCCAAACGGCATTACCGGTATTTTTATATTCCACGGTTACATCTT
>JBAZOB010000041.1:0-4943 GCA_041648895.1 Patescibacteria group bacterium | reverse complement strand
AATGTCTGTTTTTTCCTGGTCCCAGCTATCTTTACCGGTAGAGATCGCCGGTTTGGTCGCCGGATTGAGCTTGTCGGAAGTATATGTTCGTGATCGGATAACTTCTTGGTTTGACCCACTGCGAAATTTCTTTTTGGTTTTTCTATTCTTTTATGTTGGTTCACAGGTGGATGTGCGCTGGTTTTTGACCGATTGGGATAAGTTGGTGGTATTGATAGTGATTGTAATTTTATCTAAGACGATAATTGGCTGGCTGTCGGCTGGGATCGCCGGTTTCCCAAAAAAAGTTATTTTTATGGTGGGAATTGGTTTGGCCAATTTATCGGAGTTGGGTTTTGTAATTTTGCCCATGTCTTATCGTCTGGGA
Source organism: Patescibacteria group bacterium (assembly GCA_041648895.1). Taxonomy (GTDB): domain Bacteria; phylum Patescibacteriota; class JAHJAL01; order JAHJAL01; family JAHJAL01; genus JBAZOB01. The sequence continues at coordinate 4,576 of JBAZOB010000041.1, read as the reverse complement.
ATTATTAGTGATCGCTATTTGTCTTTGTATAGTATGCTGATTCTGGTTAGTATTATTTTTTCGGCGATAGTTTTACATAACTCGGATAAGGTGTGTCGTGGGGCATGTGATTTTTTTAGTTTGCTGGAAAGAGCGAAAATTTTTAATCCACCAATTCATAGTGGTTTATTGAAAGGGAAAAAAGTGTTGGTTGGTTGTCATCGGGCGGGTATGTCGGTAATTAACAGTTTGGATGAATACAAGGATTTGGTCGTTTTGGACTTTGATATTGAAGTTATTAATCGATTAAAAAGCCGAGGGATCGAGGCGTATTATTGTGACGCGACCGACAAGCGGACTTTGCTTGAATATGAAATTTGTAAAGCGAAGATGATTATTTCCACTATCCCGTCTATTAAGGATAATTTGGTTTTGGCAGAACATGTGATTAATGAATGTAGTGGGGGGCGTAAGCCATGGCTGGTTTGTTTGGCAAAAACTGAATCAGAAGTCAGGGAATTATACAATAGAGGCGCGGATTTGGTTTTGAACCCGTATATATCTATCGCGACTGATTTTGTTGGTGTCATTACTACGTCTAATCGACGTTTGTTATCAAATCAAGTCAAGCGAGTGCAGAATAAATTGTTCAAGTTGTAAATTGGGTATGATTGTTTGATAATTATAGATGTACGAGTTATGTGAATAATATTTTGCACCCATATATTTTTTTTGCTCCCAAAACTCGCTACTGTCGGACCGGGACTATGATTAACGCTCAGACAGGTTGTCCGCAAAAAAATATATGGGTGCAAAATATTATTCACATAACTCTTGTATGTATATGATGGATATTATTAATTATTAAGGAAAAATATGAAAAACTGGCTCAAATATATGGTAATTGTTTTGGTGGTGCTGATCGTGGGCGGAATTATTTATTGGTGGGTAACCAATAATCGGTCGGTGGAAAGTGGCGTGCCGGTAAATTTCAGTTTAATTGATCGCAGTAATTATGGTTTATACAGTGACGCTTTAGAAGAGGATAGTCAGGTGTATAAAGATATTTCAGTGGTGGTGGTGGACAATGATGCTGACTGGAAACGATTTTGGGAGAGTAGTATTCGTAATATTGGTACTGGTGGTTTTGATAGTTTGCCGGCGGTGGACTGGAATGCCAATGTAGTGTTGGCGATTTTGCAAGGCGTGAAACCTACGGGTGGCTATTATCTCAGCACGGAAAGCGTGGTAACGATGAGTAATGGTTTATTGATCAATATGAAGATTGTCGAACCGGCAGAGACGGATGGTTTGTCGCAGGCGATTAGTTCTCCCTATGAAGTGATTTCAGTACCGCGAGTGGAGGCAATAGGTTTAAAAGGCGCTAAAATTCGAGTGGTCAATGTGAGTGACGGGGCAGTGGTTTTTGAGAAACCATATCAGGATCTGGTGTATCATACGAATTAGAAAATTTTAGTTATTATATTTATGAAAAAATTTGTTGTTTGTTTAGCTTTCTTTGTTTGGTTAATGGGCACAAACATCACAGTCGTGGCGGCCGCTGATTTGAGTTTGGGGTTAACTGTTTCCACCACCCAAATTAATCCGGGTGGGTTGGTGACCTACAATATTACCTATGGTAATAATACTGATCAGGTATTGAGTGATGTGGTGGTGAGTCTTTCATTGCCATTGGATAATGGTTTGTCTTTTATCAGTTCGAGTCGGCCGGTGGAACTCTCGGCGGACAATAAACCAATCTGGCGAGTCGATGATCTGTCAGCTTCAGACCAAGGAAAGGTAATTAGTATTACGGTCAGCGCCAATAGCAATTACCCGGTGGACCAGATTGTCGCTTCGGCCAGTATTGATGCCAGCTTGGATGGTGGGGTGGTTAGTTCCAGTTCGGGTCTTACTAGTGTTGAATTTGTGACCAGCGAGCCGACGAAAGAGGAAGAAACGAAAGATGATGGCGAGATGGCTGAAGATACCAAGCAAACCGTGACGCCACAAGTTGAAGCAGAAAATCCGGTTGATTTGGTGGCTACGGGAGTGAATAAATTGAAGATTGATCAGGCGGTCGGCGGAGCCGATTTGTCACAGTTTGAGGCGGTTACCAAGTGGGATGGTCGATTTTTAACCATTGGCTTGGTTGGTTTAGTTTTGATATTGGTGGTGGGTTTGGTGGCTTTTTTTCTGGGCCGGAAATCGAGTTAAATTATTTTAAATTTAAAGTTAGTTCTGTTTTTTTATTATTAACATAAATAATTATTAGTGGATAATATTGCTCCCAACAACGAGTTGAACGATTATTCTGGAAATGAAAATAGGCCGGATTATAAGACGTGGATAGTGTTGGTAATTTTTCTGGTGGTTTTTCTGGTGGGTGTGGTAATGTTATATTTTTGGTGGTTATCGCCGTGGTTGAACGGAGTGTCTCAAAGTAATAATAACGAACCAGTGGTGCCCGGGGCCGCGCAAACGGATGAAGATGGTGATGGCCTGAGTTTAAAAGAGGAAAGTGGTTTGGGTACCAGCGACAATTTAGCGGATTCTGACAATGATGGTTTGGATGATGATGTGGAAGTGCGATTGGGAACTAACGCGACTTTGAAAGATACAGATGGTGATGGTTATGATGATAAGCAAGAAATTGATACTGGTCATGATCCCTTGCAGAAGTAGTATTTGGGGATTAGACTTGATCAATTTTATGGAATCTTTGTATTATATATTTAGATATTTATAAAAGCTTGGGAGGGCATATGATCTTTGGAGTGGTGTTAGTTTTAACTGGCGTGGTGTGGTTTTTGCAGAGTATTGGGTTGGTGGATTCGACTATCTGGAATTTGTATTTTCCAATGGTGTTGGTGTTTTTTGGTTTGAGTATTCTTTTTGCCAGCGAAGAACATGCTTGTTTGATGTGTAAAGTAATTCAAAAAACGGAAGCCAAACCAATACCAAAAATGGAACCGAAAATTGTGGCCAAGGCAGTAGTTACTAAACCTGTTGCTAAGAAAAAAGTAACTTCAGCTAAAAAGAAATAATAATTTTTCTAGTGGTTTTTAAAATCAAGAGCTTTCAGTATTTTTGCTGAAAGCTTTTTTTATCCACAGCAATAGTTACTACATATATTGTTATAATAATGTTAGCTATACTACATATAGTAAAAATAATATGAATTGTCCGAAGTGTGGTTTTACTGATAGTAGTGTTTTGGAGACGAGAGCGCAAAGAGGGGGAGCGGTAGTTTTGCGCCGGCGGCGTTGCCGGCGTTGCCAAAGTCGATTTAAGACGTTGGAAAAATTGGATGTTTCTTGTTTGTTAGTGCGAAAAAAAGATTTGAGTAAAGAGATTTTTGATCTAAATAAATTACGCCAAGGAATTGTTTTGGCTTGTCGCAAAAGGCCAGTTGACCAGTCGCGGATTAATCATTTGGTGGAAGAGATTGAGGCGAAAATATTGATGACGGGAACTGATACAGTGTCATCGCAATTGATTGGTGAGGTGGCCATGGAAAGTTTGAAAAAATTGGATAAGGTGGCCTATCTACGTTATGCATCAGTTTGTTGTGGCTTCGATGATGTGGATAATTTTGAGCAAGAAGTGAAGAAGTTGAAAAATAAGTAATATTTTGGAGGTGAAAAGTGTCAGAATTATTTGATTCATTGGATTTGTCGTCTGGTAAAACACTTAAGACCGGGGGGAATAAAAAGAAAAGTCAAAAAAAGAAAAAGATAGACGATTTTGTGGTTTCTTTTCCAGAAGAGGATATCAATTGCAGTGATAATTGTTTGCGGGTTCTCAAGACTCGTTATCTGGTTAAAGATGATCAGGGTAATCCCTTGGAAACACCGAAAGATTTATTTCGTCGAGTAGCTAAAGCGGTGGCGGTGGTGGATTTTAAATATGGGGCGAGTGGTGAAGAATCGGCCAAGGAGTTCTACCGGATTTTGACAAATTTTGAATTTATGCCCAATACGCCGACTTTGGGTAATGCCGGTCGTCAATTGGGGCAACTGTCGGCTTGTTTTGTTTTGCCCATTGGTGATTCGATCGAAGAGATCTTTGAGAGTGTAAAAAATACGGCGGTTATTCATCAGACGGGGGGCGGAACGGGTTTTTCTTTTTCGCGCCTGCGGCCCAAAAATGATGTGGTACGTTCAACCATGGGCAAGGCATCCGGTCCGGTTTCCTTTATGAAAGTATTTGATAAAGCGACGGAAGAGATCAAGCAGGGCGGAGTGCGGCGCGGGGCTAACATGGCGGTGTTGCGGGTTGACCATCCCGATATTGTGGAATTTATTAACTGCAAACGAGATATGAGTCAGATGACAAATTTTAATATTTCGGTGGCTTTGACGGATAAGTTTATGAAAGCGTTGGAGGACGATGATGAGTATGAATTGATTAATCCACATAGCCAGCAAGTAACCGGAAAATTGAAGGCGAAAGATGTTTTTGAGGATATCATTGATAATGCCTGGCGGCAAGGTGATCCGGGAATTGTTTTTATTGATCGAATGAATAAAGATTTGCCGGTGGCAGACTTGGGGCCGATTGAATCGACCAATCCATGCGGGGAGCAGCCATTGGA
>JBAZOB010000040.1:0-6763 GCA_041648895.1 Patescibacteria group bacterium | reverse complement strand
GGATGCACGGTGATAAATAACAAATAGCTGCCACTTTTCAAGTTGTGATAAAAAATATTGAGCGCTTTTTGTAGATCGTTGTCGTCCAAATACTGCAAAACCATATTTGATAACACAATATCAATTGATTCTTTCGGTAATTCCAAGTTAGCTAAATCAGATTCAATAAAATTTGCCCCCGGATAATTATCTTGGGCCAGTTTCAACATGTGCGGACTGACATCGGTCGCCAGGATGTTCTCCGCTCGCGCTCCCATCTCCATCAATAATCCCACCGTACGCCCGCTGCCGCACCCGGCATCCAATATTTTAGTCCGATCACTAATTAAAGGTTTAATTCTTTCTTCAATAATTGGTTTTTCCAAAAAATCCCAGCTGAATGATTTTTCAATAAACTTGGCATATCGCAGCGCTTCATCGCCGGTATATTTTATATCCATATTTTTTACTTTATTTTGGCATAAATGATACGATAATTATAGCAAACAAAGCGTCAAACCAAGCAATAATAATATCACATGCCAGTCGACTACATTTATAACCGAGGCGATCACGATCTCAATGAGGATAATTACCTGATCAAAGATAATCTCTTTGCCGTCTTTGATGGCGCCGGCAGTCTCAATAAATATGTTGACGCGGAAGGGAGAACAGGTGGATTCATCGCTTCCAATATCGCCAAAGACGTTTTCGATAAAAACAATAAATCACTCAAAGAATTAGCTGTTATTGCCAATAAAGAAATTAAATCAGCCATGCAATCCAGAGATATTGATACCACTGATAAACTAAATTTATGGTGTACCAATTTTGCCGCTATTAAAATTGAGGAAAATATAGTCAATTGGGCACAAATATCAGACGCGACCATAATATTTATTTTCCGTGATGACTCATATCAAGTCATTAACTGCGATTTCGACTATGACCAGGAAACCATGATCAAATGGAAACAATTAGCTGATCAGCAAAAAGCCAATATTCGTCAATTACTCGATGATCAGCTCAAATCAGTCCGTCGTAAGATAAATATTACCTACGGCTTTCTAACTGGCGAACCGGAGATGGCAAAATTTATCAAAGAAGGGCAGGAAAACATCGATAAAATCAAACATATTATCTTATTCACCGATGGCTTTTATTTACCCAAGAAAAATCCCGAAGCACCCGACGACTGGGGTCAATTCATTAAAATGTACTTAGAAGGTGGAATACAAGAACTTGCCAATCATATTCGCACAATTGAAGAAAGTGACCCCAAATGTTGGACCTATCCTCGTGGCAAACAGCACGACGATATGACAGCCATATCAATAACAATGTAACCATTCAACAAGATTTTACTTCCAACTAAATGACCAAAAATATCCTCAAATAATATAATTACATGGAAATCCAACTAGGAATTTATCAACATTATTCCGGTAAACAATATCGAGTGCTTGGAGTGGGTCGGCATAGTGAAACTTTGGAAGAACTTGTTATTTACCAGGCCTTGTACGATTCTGACGAATTCGGCCCCCACGCTATCTGGGCCCGGCCCAAGAAAATGTTTGGCGAAACCGTGGAGATTGACGGTCAAAAAGTCCCAAGATTTAAAAAAATTAAATAGATAAAATTATGGCAACATGTGTGCTGGTCTCGCCTGACCTCCGCGTGCCGGTCGGCGGTCATTTATATTAGAATTAAGACAACATGAATAAAAAAGAAATTATCAATCAAACCGTCGCCCATGTGAAAAAAGTCATGCGCCATGCCGAACCAGGCCACGACTGGTGGCACATCTACCGCGTCTGGCAGCTGGCCAGACATATCGGTCAACACGAACCAGTCAACATGTTCGTGGTTGAACTCGGCGCTCTGCTGCACGATATTGCTGATTTCAAATTCCATGATGGCAATGAAAAGATCGGCGCTCAAAAAGCCTCCGAATTTTTGGGCAACCTCAATGTTGGCCAACCAATTATTAATCATATTGAACAAATTATTAATAATGTTTCCTATAAAGGCAAAGACCATGTGCAGGAGTTTAAATCACCAGAGCTGGACGTCATACAGGATGCCGATCGTTTGGACGCTCTTGGCGCTATCGGCATTGCGCGCACTTTTTCCTTTGCCGGTTTTATGGGCAATGAAATCTATAATCCCCACGTCCCGCCCAATCCCAATATGAGCAAAGAACAATATATCCAATCCAAATCAACCGCTATCAACCATTTTTACGAAAAAGCTTTATCCATCAAAGACAACATGAATACAGCCACCGGCAAGAAACTAGCCCGGCACCGGCACCAATTCTTGGAACAATATTTAGAGGAATTCTACCTTGAATGGGAAGGAAAGAAATAATATATTTTAGCCATAAATTACACAATTTTATGCAAGATCTCATCGAAAAACTAAAAACAAGCATGATCGCCAATGCCAATAATCCCGAATTTCGTCACCACCAATGGTTTGTCAAATATCATCTGGAAATTGTCTACCAAATTGCCATGGAGCTTTGCGACAAATATCCACTGGCCGACCGAGAAATGGTGGAAATACTAGTCTGGCTACACGACTACGGCAAGCCGCTCGATTTTGCCAATCAAGAGGAAGTTACTATCACCCAGGGTAGAAAAAAAATGGCAGAAATTGGATTTCCAGCTGATATTATTGAAAAAGCTATTCAATATGCCGAATTTATCGACCGTCGCCGCGACATGGATCAATATCCCATTGAAGTCCAGATATTATCTTCGGCTGACGCCGCTTCTCATTTCGTCGGTCCCTTTTACGCTTGCTGGTGGCATGAAAATCCCCAAAAGTCCGTCACTGAACTGATGGCCGACAACAAAAAAGTCCGCGCCAAAGATTGGGATCGAAAAATTGTCCTTCCCGAAGTCAAAGCCGCCTTCAAAATCAGAAATGAATTAAAAAAAGAAATGGCCGGTGAACTGCCAGAAAAATATTTATACTATTAGATCAAATTTATGAAATATCAGAAAATCCTTATTATCGGCATTTCCTGTACTGGTAAAACTACCTTAGCCAAAGAATTATCACAACAATTTAATCTTCCTGTTTATCACTACGATCAATTTGGATGGAAAAATAATTGGCAAGAAGTTGATAAAAAAACAGTTAACCAAGAATTTACCCAAATCGCCAAGCGAAAACAATGGGTAGTCGAAGGTTGGCTTGAGCCAGCTGCTTCATTGTTATTGAAAAATGCTGACCTGGTTCTGTATCTAGATTATTCAGGCTTTTTAGCTTTTATCGGCGGTTTAAAACGCTGGTGGCAATATCGTGGCCGCACCCGTCCCGAACTAGCTCCGGGTTGCATCGAAACATTTAATTGGGAATATTTAAAAGTCATGTGGCACCAAAGCGAAAGGCCATACATTGAAAAAGCTATTAATGGGTTCGAAGAAAAAGTCATTAGAATTCAGAACACAGCCGAACTCAAACAATTTATTCACGATAAGTTCGTATAATATTGAAATTAAATATGAATCAAAATAAATTAGACCAAATAATAAAAAACAGCACGGCCATAGTTCATAAAGGTCAATATGCCTATTTAAAACTATCCAGATATTCGGAAATTAATTTGAATAATCATTTTTTTGTTTCTCAAGATCAAGATGAAATAACAATTGTCACGGAGAAGAAAAACATTGATCAAATTGATTACACTGATGAAGTTAAATGGTTTAAACTCATTGAAATCAAAGTTGCCATACCATTTTTAGCCAAAGGATTTTTAGCCAAAATAACCCAAACCATCGCCAGCGTCGATTTAAATGTCTTGGTGGTCTCCACCTTTTCCAAAGACTATATACTCGTCCGTGAAGAAACATATGAAATCGCTATAAATACCCTAAAAGAAGCAGGATTCCCTGTCGAAAATGAAACCTAGACTCCATCATTTTTCCTACACCATACAACCGAAGACTCTCGAAATTACTCTCGAGCTATTTAAACAATTAGGTTGTACAATTTCGTACCAACCAGACAAGGGCCGATGGGCGATGATTGAACAAAAACCATTACATATGGACATTCAAATTATCGAAGTTTCTGACGAACCATTATCTTTAGACACCAAAACAAACACTCACATTGGTTTCGTTTCTAGCAACCCAATTTCAGATATAGAATTACTGAAACAATGGGCCAAGAGTAATAACATGAATTTCCGGCAAGGAAGCTGGTCAAATCAAGAACATTGGTTTGATTTACCTGATATATTTATAAACTTCGTTATTGAAATAATGCAAGAAAAAGTAACTGAATCTTGATTTACGAATATACAATGTATATACTAGAAATATGAAGACAAATATTCAAAAATGGGGCAACAGCCTTGGAGTAAGAATTCCCAGTACTATCGCCAAAGGGCTAGCACTTAAAAATGGCTCTGAAGTCGATATCATTGAAGACGTCAATCAAATTATCATTAAGCCAAAAAATCAACTCGATCTAAAAAGATTAATGGAATTTGTTGACGAGTCAAATATTCATTCTGAAATTGATTTCGGCCAACCAGAAGGCAAAGAGGTTTGGTGATGAAAGAATATATCCCCAATCGAGGTGATATTATTTGGATTAATTTTAATCCCCAAAAGGGCCGCGAACAAAGTGGCCGCCGCCCTGCTTATGTCCTGTCTCCCAAAATATACAATCAAAAAGTTGGATTGATAATTGTATGTCCTATTACCAGCCAAGTAAAAAAATACCCGTTTGAAGTTAAAATAAATATCCAAAAAATATCTGGAGCCATTCTAACTGATCAAATAAGATGCCTGGATTGGCGGACTAGAAAAATTGTATTTATTCAGAAAGGTACGAGCAGAATAACTAAACAAATACAGAATAAATTACAAGTATTAATAGGTTAATCCACTTCATGAATCAAATCGTCCAAACCGCCGTCAAGGCCATCATTCAAAAAGAGGGTAAATTTCTCATCATCAAACAAAACTTCCCCAGCGGCATCTATTGGGACCTGCCCGGCGGCCGCGTCCACCACGGCGAATCGCCCTATGATGCTCTAATTCGCGAAGTCAAAGAAGAAACCACTCTCGATGTCAAAATCGAACGCCCCCTGGGTATATTCTGGTTTTTCCGCAACGACGGTGTCCAAATTGCCGCTACCACCTTCATTTGCCTTCCTCAAAATAGTCAAGTCAACCTCAATCAAAATCCTGATGAAGTAGAAGATATTGTTGAATTTCGTTGGATCACTAAAGATGAATTCCTAAATGGCGATTATCCAGTGACACACGAGAGTTTGAAGGAACTGATTAAGAAATTATAAAATATATTGTCCTATTCCATATTTAGAACTATACTTTCGTTTAAGGCATTCAATAATTCTATTTATGGATAAAAATACCGGAAAATATGATAATCCATTAGAAAACTATCATATATTCGGAATCAATGATTGGGCTAAAAGAATTTCGAAGCATATTTCCACCACCGATAATCATGAAGACCAAATTAAACTAAGAGAATTATCTAATTCCCTGCTTGAAAGTCGGGAAGTCGGTTTTCAAAATCTAGAAAAACTAGATTTACCTCGACAAAAAAGAGTTATCGGCGATTTGTCATTATTTTTACAGAATCCACATCAAACATTTACCAAACTCAACGCCAAAAAATATTTTATCATCCTGATACCGAAAAAAGATGATTCACTAGTTACTAAATATAGCACGTGTAACATTGACCGTCACACCACCCATGAATTTATCCATGACAGTATTAACCAAGAACTAATAAAAAACAAATATAGTAATTATTTGGTATCTGCAAAGAATAGTGTTGCCGACCAAATAAAAGTCGAGAATTTTGAACTAAATGATTTTAGTAAAAAATTTGATGTTGTTGCCCGGGCGCACTTGTTGCGTTATTTTCAAAAATCGGCTGACTCTAGCCATATTATTCAGAACTATGTTATCAAAAACTATATCAAAGAAAACAGAAAAACGATAAATTATAGCGATATTGAGCAGTTAAAATTTCTGCACAAAGTCGTCAAACAACATGTCCAGCCGTTATATCCAAACCTATCAGAGGATTTTCTTCACACATGTCATGAATATGACATCAGTGTCAATGAATTTTTACGAGGACAATATGGAGGATCAATTTCCATCAGTCAGGACAACGGAGTATATATTGAATTTCGGCCGGGTGAAGTCACGCATATCGACAAGGGCCAAACACCGACTCACTTCGTCTCCAAGCCGCCTCTTAGTCGCACGTTTAAATACTCTTTTGACGACATTACTCTCAGACAATTAATTTTTAATTCATTGCTCAAAGTTCCTCACCAACAAGATGGTAGTGATATTGTCTTTTACCCGGGATATTATGAATTCACTATTATTGAAGGGAACAAGATGATATTTTTAGATCAACGCGACAACAATGTGTTTGATATGAAGATGAATAAAGACTTCAATGTCGTAGCTAGCCATCATTAGTCATGAAAACCGCCATCGCCTTATCCGGCGGCGTCGATTCCTCGGTCGCCGCCTATTTGTTAAAAGAACAAGGTCACGACTTGGTCGGTGTTTTTATGCGTTTTTGGCATGACCAAAATTCCCAATGCGCGGGCTGTATTGAAAACAAGTGTTGCAATCAAGAGTCATTACAAACCATCAAACGGCTGTGTGCCAAACTCGATATTCCCTTAAAAATATATAATTTCGAAAAAGAGTTTAAAAAAAGTGTCGTTGACCGTTTTGTCAATTACTACGATGCCGGT
>JBAZOB010000039.1:0-7635 GCA_041648895.1 Patescibacteria group bacterium | reverse complement strand
AGGAAAAAACAGACATTACCCCAAACAAATATGCAATGGTCAATAAGAAAATAACGTCCCGATCTTTGGCATAAGTTTTTTTCAACCAATGAAAAAACCACCGGCCGAACCAAACGACCAATAGCACCGCCAAAACATTCATCATTATTCGTAGTAACAGAGTACTAACAATCAATTCATTACCGGCCAAATATGGAATAACAAACAACAATAGCACCACAATTAGATCCTGGATCAACAAAACACCGATCAATACTCGTCCATGCAAACTCAAAAGTTCCTTTCGATCTTTCAAAACCATGGCCACCAACACCGTACTACTAAAAGCCACAATAGTGGAAAAAATAAAAGCTGCTTTCCAGTCATAACCAGTAAACAAAAATAATCCATATGACATGAAAAAAACCATCAGCATCTGCAAGATGGTCATCCAAATAATTGTCCAACCCAATCCCCGAAAATGCTTGAAATTTATTTCCAACCCCACGGAAAACAATAAAAAAGCCGCCCCAAACTGGGCATAAAATTCTAAATAATGTGTATCTATCGATTGCGCCCCCACACTACCCAATAACAGGCCAGCCAACAAAAAACCGACCAACATCGGAAATTTAAACTTACGCAAAATCGCCCCCGCCACTGTTGCCAAACCGTATAGTAAAGCAAACCCTCCCATTTGATATATCCCTCTTTATATTTATATTCTATTTTATTATATTATTTGCCTTTTACAAAATTAATGACATATAAATCACAAATTAACGAGTTGCGTTAATTAGTCATTTCCCCTGTCATCCCCGCCTTGAGCGGGGATCTCATATGTAACGCGTTTATTACATTCTTGATGATGAGATCCCCGCTCAAGGCGGGGATGACATGCAAACCAATCATATTATTATTAATTCACCCAACTCGTGAATTAGGAATTAGGAATGAATTTTTATAATTAAACCCCCTCCAATTCGTCGAAATGAAATGAAACCAAACAAAAGCGGAATCCAAAATTGATACAGACGATACAAAACCACCACCAACACCGCTTTGTCAAAATCAATCACCTGAGCACTCAAGATACTCACCATCGCGAGCTCCACCACGCCAGCTCCGGACGGCGTAATCGATATTACCATAAGTAAAGCCGCGATCACATAACACGACACCAAAAAACCAATACTCAACCAATCACCACCAAAAGATTTAACCAACAAAGACAAAATCGTCACGTTCAACAAAATCATGGCTATGGCTCGATAAATCAAAATTTTGATCGACCAGATATTATTCAGTACATAGTGATAACCCTCATAAATTTCATAACTATATTTTTTGATATGGCGTTGATCAATCCGATATTTCTTGCCCAACCAGACATTTAACCCATTAAATTTTTGTGCCATTTTGATTGACACCTGTTTAAAACGATCATAGTTATCCAAAGCCAAAAACATGATAGTTACAAAAATCGCCGCTAAAAAAAACAAAAATAAGGCCGGATAAAGCATATAATCAGTCAAACCGCCCCCAATCAACAAGAAAAACAAACTAATCACCAAGAACAAAATAAAAGTCGAGTAATTCACCACCCAGTAAGCGACATTGGCAATTACTATCTTTCCCCGCGACAAATTCATCTTTTTCCCGTCGGCCAACACCAACGCCAAACCGGGCACAAAACCGCCGGAAGGCGAAACCATACTTAAAAAATTTGCCGCCCCCACCACCCAGAAAAAACGGACCCACTCCACCCGTAAACCAAAAACCCGATAACTATCCCGATAAAACATCGCTTGGTTAATCATAATCATCAGCTGCACGATCAAAGCCAGAAATAAATACCACAGATTGGCCTGCAAAATAGTTTTGGCTATTCTCGCCGCATCGTCCCAGCGGACTATCAATAAAACAACAAAAAGCAAGATCACCAATAAATATAGCAATCCTCCCCAACTAAATTTCTTCTTCCGTCGCTTCATAATTTATCAACTAAATAAACTATCCCCGCCCCACATCTCCAAAGTCTTTGCCGCCTGTCGATACTGGCAATATTCACAGTCAGCGACTGCCTCCGGAATTTTATCGTTTGATAGACACTGATGAGCCGATAAAATTTTGTCTTCCACCCAGGCATCATTTCCTTCATACGGGATTAATTCGATATTAAACTCCAGCTTGGCATCAAACGCGGCGACATCTTTCTGTCCGTTGCAATAGACAAAATACCCCAGATCAAGCACTCGATATTTTCCTAACTCCTCATTGTGTCGCGCCAGCCACTGATAAAACTCCATCTGCCGCTTATAGGCTGCCTTCCAATGATCATTCAGATCAATCGGTTTATCCGTGCTGGTTGATTTATAATCGACAATCATCAAATTGCCCTCGTCATCTTGCCAAATATCATCCACCGCTCCATATACCATAAAATTAGTCACCTCATGTTTCACCTGCACCCCGGTAAAATTATGCCGCCACTGATCCATTTTGGAGTGGGCAAACGGTCGATAATTTAGTTTATAAGCTGCCATCAAAGGATGAGCCGTATTCCCAGCCCGGTGTGTATCGAACTCTTTTTTTAACAAGGCATCTACGGCACTGTTCAAAGTAAAAGCCGGCCACGAGGGTCTTTTCAAACCATGTCTTAAATCCAAATAAAAACACCGCGGACACTGGACAAACAACTCAATCTTGCTCCGCGATATTTTGAACGGACTCTTACTTTTAGGGTCAAAAAGATATTTAGTTCGTTGATACATAATTTCATTATACATTACGAACAATGGATGAGTTGTGCTAATTAACCATCCCTCATGTCATCCCCGACCGGAAGCGGAGCATAGCGGAGCGCTCCGGTTATCGGGGATCTCATCAATATGGCGTTTATAATAAACTTGATGATGAGATCCCCGCTAACCCACCCCACCAATCTAAAGAGTTGGCGGGGACCCCGGAAGGCGGGGATGACAAGGGAAATAACTAATTAGCACAACTCATTAATTGATAATAGGATATAATAATTACAAATTACATTTGTAATTAATAAACAATGAAAATAACTCCTATACACACCAATATCATCGACCCCCAACATGCCCCCAATATTAACTCCATTCTTGATCAATATCTGCCACCCATCAAACAACCAACCATTATCGCTGTTACTTCCAAATTGGTTGCCATATGCGAAAAAAGAATAATCGATCCCCAAGCAATCGATAAAGAAACTTTGATTAAACAAGAAGCTGATTATTACCTGCCTTCCAGCCACAGTCGCTACAACATTATGCTAACAATTCACCATCATACTCTAATTCCCGCCGCCGGCATTGACGAATCCAATGCCAATGGCTACCTGATCCCCTGGCCCGCCGATCCGCAACAATCAGCCAACCAGATTCGGGAATATTTACACCAAAAATACCCGGACAATTCGATTGGTATCATTATTACTGATAGCACTGTCACTCCTTTGCATTGGGGTACCACCGGCATTGCCATTGCTCATTCCGGATTTTTAGCCCTCAAAAACTACATTGGCCAGCCCGATATCTTTAACCAGCAAATGAAAGTTACCATGGCCAACCACGCCAATGCCCTAGCGGCCGCCGCCACTCTGGTTATGGGCGAAGGCGCCGAACAAACCCCGATAGCTATTATCGAAGACACTCCATTTATCCAATTCCAGGACCGAAACCCCAGCCCCGATGAACTAAAAAAAATGGTCATCGACCCCGCCGATGACCTCTACGCCCCCCTGCTCCAAGCCGTACCTTGGCAAAGAAAAATAAAATAAATTATTTGTCTTCCTTGTTTTCCGATTGCACCTCTTTTATCACCTGTTTAATATCATGTTTCATCATGGTCCGTCCCAACCAGAAAAATAACTTTATCTGTGGATAGATCAATAGAAATATCATTAGTAAACCCGGTAATTTAGCCCAATCTGCAATACTTATATAACGATCATCAAGATAAAGAAAATTAACAAAAAACAATAACCGATACCAAACATAACTCCAAACCAACCACAACAATAACCATAGAACCACCATGGTTATTTTGCTTTTTACTCGTTCCAACCGGCGCAGTAGCCAAACCAATACTAGCCACATCATTATCAAGAAAAATCCACCAATAAACCACCTAAAAAATAAGCCGGACATACCTGGCTCGGCAAAATAATCACCCGACTTCCAAAACATAATTGTCAGCCAATTACTACTGACTTCTGCCTCATCTCCACCAGTGTAACGACTAAAATACCAATCATCGTCCATCATATACATTTCCAAATCAGCTGATAATTTCGTCAAATATATGTGCGGACCAAAACCTAACCACTCGCCCACTAGCCAAGCTACTGGCCATCGATCCACTTTGCCGGCTGCTTCCACCTCTGAATAA
The DNA here is from genome assembly GCA_041648895.1 of Patescibacteria group bacterium. Taxonomy (GTDB): domain Bacteria; phylum Patescibacteriota; class JAHJAL01; order JAHJAL01; family JAHJAL01; genus JBAZOB01. The sequence continues at coordinate 3,234 of JBAZOB010000039.1, read as the reverse complement.
CGGGCGTTATAATCACTCGTTTTAATACTATCCACCATCGGCTCATCGGCAAAAACAAATAGATCCAAAGCTATACTATTATTTTGCCAACCTGGATACCATGTTCCTTTTTCTTCCAACGCCGCCAAAGAAATCTGAGTCATCTTCATTGGAAAAACTATTTTGTCAGTTTCGAAAGTAATCTTGATCGGCTGGGTATCCCCGCTTTTTTCCCGCCCGGGAACGACTTTAGACAAAATAAAATACCAGTCATTGTTAATATAATGATCGAGAATATCTTCCCGCCCGGCTGGAAATTCATAATTATTTTCCTGGAGCCATTCATAGAAAAACTGGCTGTCATTGGTATCCACCACTTTAGTTATCAGATCACCCACGATTTTTGTTTCCAGCACCTCCACATATGATCCTGTATCAGAGCTACCTCCAAAACTACTTATCGGCGTTTTTTCGTAATCATAGGACATAACCGGTTTACGCACCATCTCGCTCACCCGTTCAAAAATATCACCCCGAATCTCACTCACCTCGGGTCGACTGGGCACGGGCACAATCCAGCCAAAATCATCACTATCCGATTCAAAGTTGATCGACAGGATCAGATTCTCCGTTCCATCATGATAAGTAATAATCGCCTTTTGATCCGCCTCCCGAGCATAGTGCTGCGGCATATACACCAAACCACCATCCGCCATCACCACCGACGGTACCAATAACAATAGAATAAATAACCAAATTTTTTTCATCCCGCTTTTTTTATTAAATTATTTGATCCAACACCATAATATCATACCAACATTGTTCTACAGCACCCCGCAAATTATTTCATAATCAGAAGGACTAAACGAAACTGTGCATCCCAGATTGTCCCGCAAGTACATGACTGACCCGGCCACCGTTGCCTGGCCACTATTTTTGAACTCAAACCCCCCATCTTTCAGATAATTTTCCAATAGTAAATAATAGTTTTCCCCATCTTGAGATACTTGCGGCCATTTTAAACTTATCGCTTGTATAATCGGCGGGATCTGATCACTTTCACCATTCCAAAAATATTCGATATTTTTTTCTTCAAATTCACTCAATTCCAAATCGCTCACCAATTTATCCATAAAATCAACCGCTTGCCTGTCAGGCAAAATCTCCGCTTCGTTCCGGTTCAAAATTCTCGACATTGATTGATCATAATTATCATCATAGCAACTATCCAGTACATCCAACGGCACCAGTTCTCGTTCCACATCACGACAATTAAAAGGTTTTCCTTGAGAGGTATCAAGCAATACCCGCCATTCATCACCATCTCTTCCGGCTACCCAACTGTGATAATTGGCACTGCCGGATTGTCCTACCCACCCCTCGGCATAGTCTCCGCTCAACGTATTAATCTGATCATAACCGTGTTCTTCCTCGCTCAAATCAAAATATTCATTCAAAGCTAGTTTAATTTTTGCGCCGTTGGCAGTCAGAAAATCTCTTTTTTGTGACATACCCTGATCATCCAAACATGTCATCAAAACTTCACTGGGAAAATCGTCATCCACCACCGCCGCGCAAGCCACTCCTCCTTCCTCCGCGTCAGCCACCACTTGCCACTGCCCGTTTTGTTTAACGGCCGCAAAATAATGCCAGTTGGGTTCCACTCCCGGTCCCCAGGAATAATTAAATGATCCCGCCGCCCAATCGCCCCACCCATATATATTGCCTTTGGCCAACATTATCTGACTGCCATATTTATTCAAAATCATCTCCTCCAGAAACGGATACTCCACCTCATCCCATAATTCCACCCGCCAACCGTCATCCCGATAACAGACATCCGCCACTCCCACCCATTCCGACAAAGGTTGTATGGCCTGACATGGCAAAAATTGATGATCATCCATCGTGACTAACTCCCAGTCCTCGCCCACCCTATCAGCCGCCCACACTTTCCAACCGGATTTTTCATCGCCCGCTCGAAACCAACCCACCGCTTTATCATTCAAGACATTATCAAATATCACCGCGTATTCTCCCCCCACTATGTCATTACTATTCACCAAAACTTCTTCAATTCTCTCTCGATCTCCTTTCGCCCCCTCTTTTTGTACCAAATCAACGTTTTGCGTAAAAAGACAACCCGCCATCAAAAAAACCGCGGCTGGTATCAAACATAAAACTAATCCGCATAAAACTTTTTTCATCTCAGTATTGATTAATAATTATCAACCCCATGGTATCACAAATTATCCACCGCTAATTAATCAATCCATATTTTTAAACCATAAATCCCGCTTGATTGGCCTCCCGCGCTGCCTCCAGCTCCATTCGATATTGTTCATCAGTTTTTACCAACTCCAATAAATTATCATTATCTAAATATTTTGGCTCAACATAGCGGAATTTTTTCACTACCGGCTTATCCCCCACCCAATTTATGGCCAAATTTGGCTGAGTCAATAAATCCAAACCTTTCCCAATCGATTGATTATCACTATTTTCCACCCGATCCAATATATATTTCTCACCATCCTGACGAAAGAAATCTGCCTGATTGATAATCCCATCCGCCAACGCCTGCTCCAGCACTTGAGTAAAAAGGTTATATCGCAAACAGCATTCCTTGGATGCCCAATGGTTTTGCTGCAAATCCAGAAACCCCCGCGCGAAAATCTGCGCCGCCTCTCGACTGGCAAAAACAATCTCATTTTGGTAATTTACCAAAGAATTAAAGCAAATAGTTGCCTTTTCTAAAGGAAATTCCCGCAGAGCATAATCTACCCGATCAGCGCACAAAGCCGGCATTGGTCTTTCTAATAATCCGAATCGTTTCTCATCTAAAATATGGTCAATATCAAAGTCATATTCATTTAATAGCTGGGGTATTTTAGTCTGTTTCTTAATGTATTCTTCATGCAAATTATCATGCCAATTTTCCACTCCCTTTTTCCCACTACCAAACAACCAGTCACCAATATGCGAAAAAGCCGGAATCGACACATCGTGCAGCAAACCGGCTACTTGCTCTTCCCGACTGGCCCCCAGTTTTTTGAGCAAAATCATCACCCCCACACTGTGTTCCCACCGCGAAAAACCATTCTTAGCGAGATAATATTTCGTCGGCACTCCAAATTGTGACACGTCTTTCAATCGTCGTATTGCCGGCAAATCCATCAACTCCATCACCAATGGATCAACGACCTCAATCCGACCATACATCCGATCATTCAATATCTTCCGGGTAGCAATTTT
>JBAZOB010000038.1:0-8970 GCA_041648895.1 Patescibacteria group bacterium | reverse complement strand
TCATATATCATTTATTTTAATTAATGGCAGCAAATGTATTGCCGGTGGTGTTAATGTGAATCTGTCTAATAATGGTAAGTTTTATGGCTAGCCATATAATTAAAATAAATGATATATGACTAATTAAATTCATCATTCGCAATTCGTAATTTGAAATTTGAAATTCAAACCACTTGTTAGTTATTGTTTAAGTTCATCCAATGATTTAATGAGGACCTGCCGGGGTTTGTTGCCGATTTGGGGGGAGATGATTTTTTTGGTTTCGAGGATGTCAATTAAGCGGGCGGCGCGGGCGTAACCAATTTTTAGTTTTCTTTGGAGATAGGAGGCGGAAGCTTGTTGAGTGGAAAGAACTAGTTCAACAACTTCGTTGATTAAGTTATCATCAACATCTGGCCAATTGGCACTAACAGTTTCACTTTTTTCTGTTTGATTATTGGTGAAGAGCTGGTCGAGGTAATCGGGAGGAGGACCTTCATTGCGCCAAAATTGAGTGATGGAATCGATCTCTTGGTCGGAGGCATAGACGCCTTGAATACGGATGGGTTTGCCGGTTTCACGAGAGATGTAAAGCATATCACCTTTGCCAAGTAATTTTTCGGCGCCGGCGCCATCGAGGATGGTGCGAGAATCAATTTGGGAAGCCACGGCAAAAGCAATACGAGTGGCGATGTTGGCTTTAATTAGTCCGGTAATAACATCTACGGAGGGTCTTTGGGTGGCGATAAGGAGGTGAATGCCGGTAGCGCGGGCCATTTGGGCTAATCGGCAAATGGTGGTTTCGATTTCGTTGCCGGAGGTCATCATTAGGTCAGCTAGTTCGTCTATTATTATTATAATATATGGTAGTTTGTGTTGGGGATTTTTTTGGTTATAGGTGGCAATATTACGAGATTTATGCTCAGAAAGCAGCTTGTATCTTTCATTCATTTCGCTTAAACCCCATTTGAGAGCGGCTAGAGCGTTTTTGGCTTCGGTAACCACCGGGGTAAGAAGGTGGGGGAGATGATTGTAAGAAGAAAGCTCAACTCGTTTGGGATCAACCAAGATTAATTTGATTTGGTCGGGTTTGTAGTTCATAAGGATGTTGAGCAGGACGACGTTGATGAGAACGCTTTTACCGGAACCGGTGGCGCCGGCAATGAGCAGGTGCGGCATTTTGGTGAGATCGTCAATAACTGGTAGGCCGGCAATGTTGCGACCAAGGGGGATGGGGATGATATTTTTATGTTCTTTGTAGGTGGGAGATTCGAGAATTTCCTTGAGTCGAACCGGGGCAGGTTTTTTATTGGGGATTTCGATGCCGACTAGCGCTTTGCCGGGAATGGGGGCTTCGACGCGGATGGGATGAGCGGCGAGGGCCAGGGCCAGGTCGTTTTGGAGGGAGGTAATTTTGGTTAGCTTGACGCCTGTGGGAGGTTTGAATGTGTATTGAGTGACGGTGGGCCCAATATTGACGTCTTTCATTTCAATATCGATGGCGAATTCACGTAGGGTACTTTCGATAATTTTAATATTTTGATCAATGTTACCGCTTTGTATTTCTATCTTTGATTCTTCCAGGAGAGAAAGTGGTGGAAGTTGCCAGTCAATGTCAATTTCCGAGTCGGTCTTGACTTCAGGAGTGGCCAGGGACGAGGTGGGGATTTTGATTTCGGTTTTGGTTGGCTTGGTTGGTACGGTGGTATTTTCGGCTTCATTATTTTCATTGGCTATCTGTTCCTGCTGGGTGCGGAAGGAGTTAATTTGGATTTTATTTTCTCCGGAATTACTGGTGGGAAATGATGATGTTTTTTGCCGGGGGAAGAGAGACCGGATATTTTGCCAGGTGTGAGAGAGGGAAGTGTTGAAGAATAATAGAAAGGCAATCAGTAATAAGGTAATAACCAGGATGAGAGTACCGCTTTGGCCAATAATTTTTTCGCAGAGAAATATTAAACCATAGCCAATATAGCCGCCGGCGTCGGTTATTCCATTTTTGGGAAAAACAAGTGAGAGTAATCCGGGAGCCGCGATTAAAATAATAATGACACTGATTGTTTGGCGCGTGTGAATGGTAAATTTGTGGGGTACGAGAATGCTCCCGCCATAATAAATAAGAACCACGGGGATAAGATAGGCGATCAAGCCAAAGGCAATTTGTAAGAGGGTTTTGGTGACTTGCCCAACTATTCCCAATTGGCCGATAAAACTGAGGATGAAGAAAAGAGCGACGATGCCAATAATAAAGGCAATAATTTCTCGACTGGTGTCGGGATTGAGATCAAGATCCAATTTGATCTTTTCGAAACGGATCGTCTTTTTCCTTTTTTTCGTCATATTATTTATACTTCTATTGTAACAGGAATAATCATGGGGCGTCTTTGGGTAGCCTGGAAAACGAATTCGCCGATTTCTTCCCGCAGGTCATTGCGGATTTGATTCAGGTCAACCTGAGTATTCTCGGCTCGGCGGTTGATAATGGCAATAATATTGGCTCGGATTTTGTTGATCAGAGGATCGGCTTCTTTCATATAGACAAAACCCCGTGAAATGATGTCGATGTCTTCATTGGTAGCGGGAGCGTTATCGGTTTTGATTTGGGCAATAATAACAATAATGCCGTCGCCGGCTAGGTGTTGGCGATCGCGAATGACAATGTTGCCGACGTCGCCGACGCCCAAACCGTCGACAAATACTTGACCGGAAGGAATTTTATTTTTAGTGCTGACTAATTGGTGACGAGAAAATTCAGCCACTTGACCATTGTCGAGGAGAATGGTGTTTCCCTCCGGCAGGCCAATGTCCTGGCCCAATTTGGTATGGCAGTAACGTGAATAAAGAGAGCCATGATTGGGAATTAGATATTGAGGACTAATGAGGGCCATCATTAGTTTGAGATCACCGGCGGCGCCGTGACCGGAAGTGTGGACGTCCATATTTTCGTCATGGATAATATTGGCGCCTTGGCGAATGAGATTGTCGATTAAATTAAAAACGGAATTTTCGTTACCGGGGATGGGACGGGAAGATAATATAACGGTGTCACCTCGTTTGAGTTTGATAAAACGGTGGTTGCCGGTGGCCATCCGGCCGATGGCGGAGTTTTCTTGTCCTTGACTACCGGCGGCGATAACGACGATTTCCTGGTCGGGATATTTTTTGATTTCGCGGGGAGAGATGAGGATATTTTTGGGCAAGTTGTAGTATTTGAGACGGGAGGCAATTTCAAAATTTTGTAACATGCTGTAGCCGGCAAAAGAAACTTTACGGCCGTATTTTTGGGCGGAATTGATGATTTGTTGAATGCGGCTTAAGAGGGAGGAAAAAGTGCCGACAATGATTCGTCCTCTACATTTGGAAAAAGCCATATCTAGAGTTTCACCGATTTCTTTTTCGGAAATAGTAAAGCCGGGTTTGTGAGCATTGGTACTTTCGGAAATGAGGGCCAGGATGTTTTTTTTACCAATATCAGCAATGCGTTGGAAGTTGGCCATTTTGTCGGTGGCGGGAGTGAAGTCGAATTTAAAATCTCCGGTATAAACAATTGATCCTTCCGGGGTGTGAATGACAATACTGATGGCGTCGGGGATGCTGTGATTGACTCGAAAAAATTCAACTTGGAAACAACCTAATTTGAGTTGCTCTTTGGGGTCGACAGTTTTGATGTGAGCGGTAATATCGGGGAATTCTTCCAGTCTTTTTTTGATTAATTCTGAGGTTAGGCGGGTGGTGAAAATGGGTATATTGCCTAGTTTGGGCAAGAGGTAAGGTATGCCACCAGTGTGATCAAGATGCCCATGAGAGATAATGATGCCTCTGATTTTTGATTTATGCTTGATAAAATAGGAAATGTTGGGCAAAACATAGTCAATGCCGAGCATGTCGCGGGAGGGAAATTCAAAACCGAGATCAACAATGATTATATCTTGATCATATTCAATGGCGACACAATTTTTACCTACGCGATCAAAACCACCGACAGCGATGATTTTCAAGTTTTTGTTGGGGCTAACTATAGATTTGGCGCGGGCTTTGTGAGATTTTAGTTTTTCGATCAGTTTTTTTTCTCTTTCGGCCAGCTCTTTTTTTTCTGTTTCGGTAGGAATTTTGGTTTTAATAGTTCTGCGTTTGAATTGACTTTTGATGTTCACGGTATTAATTGATTATTTATTTAAATAAATTTAAGTTGTTCATTTGATTGTTCATTAAATGGTGGAGTAGTGGTGATTTTTTTTAAGATAAGGGGGATTTTGAGGAAATCGCGGTCGATGTCGACGCGGGTGGCGGCTCGATATAGTCCGGCGGCGGGATGATAGAGGGGGAGATAGACTTGTCCTTGGTATCGTTTGGGCTGGCCGTGAGCGGTGGATATTTTGAGATTGGGTAGAAAAAAATTCATGGCGTGACGGCCGAGAGTGACTATCAGTTTGGGTTTGATGAGAGCAATTTGTTGGACTAAATAGGGGGCGCAAGTGGAGACTTCTTCCGGCAGGGGATCACGGTTGCCAGGCGGGCGACATTTGACAATATTGGTAATAAAAACATCGTCGCGAGTAAGGTTGATGGAGGCTAATAATTGTTCCAGATATTTGCCAGCGGCGCCAACAAAAGGTAGACCTTGTAAGTCTTCGTTTTTGCCCGGGCCTTCGCCGACGAACATGATTTCGCTATCGGGATTGCCGGCACCGGGAACGGCGTTGGTTCGGGTTTTAGACAAGGGGCATTTGGTGCAGATTTTGACTTGTTGGCTGATAGAGGACAGAGACATTTAAAAAAATTAGAAATTAGGAATGTAACGAGTTGTGTGAATTGTATTTTGTACTCATATAATTTTTTGCTCCCAAAACTCGCTGCTGTCGGACCGGGATTATGATTAACGCTTCAAACAGGTTGTCCGCAAAAAATTATATGAGTGCAAAATACAATTCACACAACTCGTAAATTAGGAATGTAGGAAAAAATAAATGGTTGGTTATTCGTTTTATTTAATTTGGCCGATGAGTTTTTTATCGTCAAGACGATATTCGATTTGATGTATATTATGGATGGGTTCCAGGATGGGAAAATAGGAGATCAGTAGTGGCCAGGAGATAATTTGGTGATCGAGGTTGGGTTCACTTTTGACGGTGGTGGTGGAAATGATAATAAATTGATCGGCAAGCGACAGGGTAACGTTTTGGTTTTGGGTATTTTGGTATTTTATCTGATTATTATTTATTTCGAGAGTAACATTGGTATCTTGAGCAGAATTAATGGTGGTGGCGGTGTGGTCGGGAAGAGTTTTTATTTCGGGAGAGTAAATTTTTTGGTTGGCTAAGCGGCTAGTAAGTTGAGTAAATATTTTTTGACTGTTAGTTTGATCCTGGTATTGAAAATATAGAGTGTAATTGTGGTCAAGGTAATTGATGTTAATTAATTTAACATCTGTCAGAATTAAGTCATCAGGTTGAAAATAATTGTCGATGAGTAGCTGATTGATTAGGTATTTTATGGGTGTATTGGCGGGAGATGAGGGTGGAATTTGGTAATTGAGATCAGCTGTAAAATTATTGGATTGTTCCGGAAAGTTGATGATAATTTGATCATCTTGATAATAGAAATGTAGTGGGGGGTGACGGGCGATGTCTTGGAGGGCGGATTTGATGATGGCGACTGACAATTGGTCGGCCGGCTGGTCGCTGTGATTTTCGATGTCAAGGTAGGGATTTATAGAAAAAATGGTGAGAAAAGAATCGGGTGAATCCAGGTTAATCGGTGGGGGGTTCTGGGTGGTGGATATGGTTATCCAAGCCGGGTTTCGATTTAGATAATATTTATTGGGAACAGATAACTGGTTGGTGTCTTGACTAATGTCTTGAGTAGTAGCAATAACCAGAGTGTAGTCGGTTGTTTGATCGGATTTCTGGGTCAAGATGAAGTGGTAGATGGGAGAAAATATATCTTGATGCTTAGCAATTAGATCAGTTAAATCATTGGCTTGGGGGAATTGAGTGATAAGGACTTGAAAAATATCTTGGCCAAGCTTTGGGTTGGCAGTAAGCTGGGTTTGGTCCAGTAGAAAGTACGATTGGTACGGATTATTATTTTTGTTGGCCAGGTTATTACTTGGCGGCGCGTTATTGATTTGGCAGGCGGACAGGGGTAAGGACAGTAAAAATATTATAATTGCTAAGGCTTTTTTTATTTTGGACATTCCTAATTTTTAATTCTTAGTTGAGGAGTTTTGTTTGGCTTGCAGGGCTTTGATGGAAAGATTGATTCTACCTAAATTATCAATCTCAATGACTTTGACTTTGACTTTATCGCCAACTTTGACGATGTCGGTGACTTTGGCCACTCGATAAGGGGCTAATTCGGAAATATGGACCAAGCCTTCTTGTTTGGGTAAGATTTCCACAAAAGCGCCAAAGTCCATGAGTCGGGTGACGGTACCTTCAAAAATTTCACCGGCCACCACTTCTTTGGTGATATTTTTAATAATTTCCGCGGCTTGTTCGCATTTCTTGGCGTCCTGACCAAAAATGAAGACATTGCCATCTTCTTCAATGTCGATAGTGGTATCGGTTTGGGCAATAATTTCATTGATAATTTTACCTTGGGGGCCAATGACGCTGCCGATTTGGTCGGGTTTAATTTTGAGAATAATTACTCGGGGGGCGAATGGGGAAAGTTCAGGTCGGGGAGCGGGAATGACAGCCAGCATTTTGTCTAGAATGTGTTGACGGCCGGCCTTAGCTTGATTGATGGCGTCGCGGATAATGTCGATATTGATACCTTTGACTTTGATGTCCATTTGCAGAGCAGTGATACCTTGAGTGGAACCGGCTACTTTGAAATCCATGTCACCAAAATGATCTTCATGACCGGCGATATCACTGAGAATTTTGTATTCTCCCTGATCATTGACCATCAGCCCCATGGCAATGCCGGAAATGGGAGTAGAAATGGGAACACCGGCGTCCATGAGGGCGAGAGTGCTACCACAGGTGCTACCCATGGAGGTGGAGCCGTCAGAGGAAAGAGCTTCGGAAACGACGCGGATGGTGTAGGGAAATTTTTCTTTAGAAGGAATAACGGGGCGGAGGGCTTTTTCAGCTAAAGCGCCATGTCCAATTTCACGTCGCCCGGGGCCACGCAAGGGGCGGACTTCACCGACAGAAAAAGGAGGGAAATTGTAGTGGTGCATGTAGCGTTTGGTGGTTTTTTCCTGGCTCATGCCTTCTACTGTTTGCTCGTCGCTGGTTGAGCCTAGGGTGACATTGGTGAGAATCTGAGTGTAGCCGCGGGTAAAGAGGCCAGTGCCGTGAACGCGGGGTGAGACTCCCACTTCGCATTCGATGGGTCGAACTTCATCTAACTTTCTACCGTCGATGCGGATATTATCATGGAAAATTAAATCTCTGACTCCTTGCTTAATATTTTCTTCCCAAAGATTATTCAAAATTGAATGATCGAATCGGTTGGTGTCGCTTTGGCCGGATTGATGCCCATGATCAGCGATTAGTTTGGCCTGCAAAGGATGGAGAATTTGGTCGCGTTGAATTTTGTCATTGTTTTTGATCTGATCGATAATTTTATTATCGACAAAAAATTGAGTGACTACTTGGGTGGCGGCTTCGTTCCCTGGTTCACTGGGGTATTCGATTGGTTTTTTACCTAATTTGGCCGCTAATTCTTGTTGGATCTTAATGGCGCCAGCCAGTTCTTGGTGGGCCATTTGAATGGCTTCAATGACAGTGGCTTCGGGCAATTCGTTGGCGCCGGCTTCGATCATCATGACCGAGTCCATGGTGCCGGACACGATCAAATCTAAATCAGATTTTTCCAGCTGTTCTTGGGTGGGATGGGTGATTAGTTGACCATCGACACTGGCCACGCGGCAGGCAGCAACAGGTCCGTAAAACGGGGCTTCGGCTAGCAGAAGCGAAGCGGATGCGGCGATGGTGGCAGCAGTGGACGGATCGTGATCATGGTCGAGAGAAAGGACGCTAATAATAACTTGAATATCGCGGCGAAAATCCTGGGGAAATAGGGGGCGAAGGGGGCGATCGATTAATCGAGAAGTTAAAACGGCAATTTCCGAGGGTCGGCCTTCACGTTTGATGAAACGGGAGCCAACAATTTTGCCGGCCGCATAATATTTTTCCTCATAGTCCACCATGAGAGGGAAGTAGGTAACGCCTTCGCGGGGAGTGGGGCCGATGTTGGTGGTGGCTAGAACCAGTGTGTCTCCCCAACGAACAGAGACTGCCCCAGCGGAAAGCCGGGCCAGGTGTCCAGTTTCAATTGTCAGGGGTTTTGAGCCAAAGTTGGTGCTGATCGTTTCGATGTTCATAGAAAATAGTTTTTGGTTAATTAAAATATATTAACCCAAAACTTGAAAATGAAACTTCAAAACCACAACTCAAAGCTAAAAACGTGTTTGGCAAATATAAAGTTTTTAACTTGAAGTTGTTGTTATGATTTATGGTTTTATTTTTTAAGTTTTGGTTCGTTTATTCCTTATAATGATATATGAAATATGGTTAATTTACAAGTAGAGACGTAGCATGCTACGTCTCTACAATAATAATGCGAAAATAATGCGAAAAGTAATATGTGATTTTGATAAAATTATTTACGGATGCCGAGCTTTTTGATGATTTTCTGATAACGAGTATCGTCGTTTTTGCGTAGGTAATCGAGTAGTTTTCTTCTTTTGCCTACTAATTTTAATAATCCCAAACGGGAATGATTGTCATTTTTGTGGGTTTTGAGATGATCGGTCAGTTGGTTTATTCTTTCGGTAATAATGGCAATTTGCACTTCGGGTGAACCGGTATCGTTCTTGTGAGTCTGGTGTTTTTTGATGGTTTTTTGTTTGATGTTACTTGTTAGTACCACTTGTTTATTTCTCCCGTTCTTATGGTTAACAAAATCTATTTTACCACAGCCATGGGAGATGTTCAATGGGGGGTAAAAATATTACAAATTACGAATTGAGAATTA
>JBAZOB010000037.1:0-9038 GCA_041648895.1 Patescibacteria group bacterium | reverse complement strand
TCTTAACACCGGCTCACAGACCTGGTACAACAACGGCAATTATCCCATCAATTTAGGTACCGACAGCCCCCAAGACCATAACTCAATTTTCTATAAACACACTTGGTTATCAACCAACCGTTCCGCCCGTTTAGTTGAATCGAGTGTCTTTCCCGGACAAACAGGCACCTTCGAATTCTATCTTCTTGCGCCCAGCGAGCCAGGTGAATATTATGAATATTTTACTCCCGTGGCCGAAAATTTAACCTGGATTGGCCAAAACGGCGTTTACTGGATTATAAATATTACTGGCGACAGCAATAGTGACAACTCGGATAATAATACACCCGGCAGTTTTACTCTGGAGGGCAATATTGACCACGGCCAAGTAAATCTCAACTGGGATGAATACGTAGTTTCCACTCAAACCACCAGCAACACCGGAATATCAGGTTATAAAGTAGTTCGCAGTGAGTTTAACGCCAATCCCACCTATCCCGACGATTGGTGGGTTTACCTATCCGATCAACATAGCCAAAGTTACACCGATACTAGCGTCCTACCCGGCCACTCCTACTATTACCGAATTGGCGCCTATGTGTCCGGCCTCGGCGTGATTGCCTATAGCAATAATATATATTTATCCATCCCCACCGACAGTTCCACCTCACCGGATAACGATGATAATAGCTTCTCCCTCACCGCCAAATCGCAATCCAATGGCATTCATCTCGACTGGAATCAATACATCGCCACCTTGACCACCTCCAACAGCGTCGATGGATACAAGGTGGTGCGCTCCACTACCACCTCATCTCCCGCCCACCCTGATGATACAATCAATTATATATCAGGTTCCACCACCACCGACTATATTGACACTACTGTTACCAATAACCAAGCCTATTATTACCGTATTGGCGCCTACAAAAATGGCGTCATTGTGGCTTATTCAAATTTCGTCCACGTCATTTTTACTGGCGACTTAGACACCAATGATAATCAATTTGAACTAAGGGCTACCTCCAACAACTCTGGTATTCAGTTAAACTGGGACAAATACCCCAGTTCTGATATCTCGGGCTATAAAATCTTACGGTCTATTTCCAACTCTTCCCCCAGCTATCCCGACCAATATTTTAAATACATCGCCGGCCAAACCAACACCAGCTATCTCGACCAAGCCGTCGACACGGGGCAAGATTATTATTATCGTGTCGGCATCTACCAAGACGGAGAAGTAGTTGAATACTCCAATCCCGTCCACATTGAATTTACCGGCACCAACTAATCAATCACCACCATATTTACCAATAATAACAACAAGTAGCATATGAAAAATTGCCTGTGAGCAGTTGTATATCATTTATATTAATTATATGGCTAGCCAGAAAACTAACTATTATTAGACGGATCCACCATAACACCTCCGGCCAAACATTTGCTGCCATTAATTAATATAAATGATATACAACTGCTCACAGGCAATTTTTCATATGCTACTTGTTGTTATTATTGGTAAATATCAACCCCAACACTTCTTTAAGTTCATCTACCATCACCACTTGCTTGGCCGGCAAATTCTTCATTCGCGGAATAAACACCTTGGTAAAACCCATGCTGGTAGCTTCCCTTATTCTCTTTTCCATCGATTTCACCGCCCGAATTTCCCCCAACAATCCCACTTCGCCAATAAAGGCCATATTTTCTCCCACCGTTCGATCAAGAATTACTGAAGCCAAAGCCACCACCACTCCCAAATCCGTCGAGCGATCTTTTAATTTAAAACCGCCCACCACATTGAGATAAATATCCTTATCATAGATATCAATGCCGACTCTCTTCCCCATCACCGCCAACAACATTGACAACCGAGCTGTTTCAATCCCAGCACTCACCCGCCGCGGATTACCAAAAACCGTTTTATCGGCAATGGCTTGAATTTCCACCAAAAAAGGCCTTGTTCCTTCCAGGGCCACTCCCACCGCTGAACCCGGAATACCGGTTTTTCGTTCTGCCAAAAACATTTTTGAAATATCGGTGACACTCTCCAAACCATTTTCTGTCATCACAAACACCCCCGTTTCATCAGTTGAGCCATAACGATTTTTTAAAGCTCGAATCACCCGCAAATCGCTCGAGCGCTGCCCTTCAAAATAGATCACGGCGTCTACCAAATGTTCCAGTACCTTCGGCCCCGCCACCTCACCCGCTTTGGTAACATGACCGACTAAAAAAATGGTAATATTATTATTTTTAGCCAATTGCATCAAGCGTGAGGCACAAAAGCGGATTTGAGTCACCGTACCCATCCCGCTCGAAATTTTATTACTGACCAAAGTCTGGATCGAATCAATCACCAAAAAATCATATTTTTCTTTGGATAACAAAGACTCCAGCTGCTCCAAGGTCACTCCGCCTAAAAAATCAATCTTGTCGCCGGAAAGCCCCAAGCGCTGCGCCCGACCACCAACCTGCATCAACGACTCTTCACCCGAAACATACAACACCCGTTTATTTTTTTTAATCAAAATATCACTAATCTGTAACATCAGAGTCGACTTACCAATCCCCGGTTCACCACCAAATAGGCTAATGCTGCCAACCACTATTCCCCCGCCCAAAAAATGATCCCACTCCGGCCAACCAGTTACTAACCGCTCTCCCGACAATTCTGCTGCTCGCAAATTAGTAACTATCGCCGCGCTCCCCAAAAAATTATCACTTTCTACCCCTCTCATGGCCTCCAAATCCTTTTTGGCCACTTCCTTCAATGTATTCCACTCACCACACCCATCGCATCGTCCCGCCCAACGAGGAAATTCATTACCACAATTATCACAGATAAATAATTTCTCACTCATTTAGTTTTTGACTCCCGCACGTCAATAATATTTAAATAGACATTTTGATTGCCGCGATATTCATTCATCTCCAACCGAAACAAAATATCATACTCCTTTTCTAACTGAAAACGATCATTAAAAGAAGCATTACTCCACCATAAACCTTCCATCGCTCTCCCCGATGTGGCTTTAATAAAGTTTAACTTTAAATGATTCATATCTCGCCCAATAACTTTTTTATCTCGTAATTTGGCCGCCGCGAGCAACATTACCGGTTCCTGATTATCCACCCCAAATGGAGCCAAAAAATTTATACTCTGCCATAATTTCATGTTGATCACCGCCGCTTCAACCTGAATATCAATACTAATCTTCTTTCTAGGATCAATCTGCTTCATTTTTTCCGCCACACACTTTCTTATCTTTTTCTGAAATCGATCCCAAGCCGACAAAGGAACAGAATAACCGGCAGCCATATCATGTCCACCATAATTTTGTAATTCATCCCGAGCCATACCTAAGATTTGAACAATATTCAGACCGGGCACACTCCGTACCGAGCCTCTGACCATATCACCTTCAATCCCAGCAATAAAAGCCGGTCGGTGATATTTTTCCACAATTCGCGACGAAACCAAACCCACCACCCCGCACGGCCATTTTTTATCCGCCAGCACCACCGCTGGCGGCAAATCATTCTGATTGATCATAGTATAGACCTGCAACAATATTTCGCTGGTTAACTCCTGACGCCGGGTATTGTTGCTATCCAAATTCTTGGCCAGGAACTCGGCTTCCAATTCACCCTTTTCCAACAATAAATTAAAAGCGTTCATGGCATGATTCAATCTACCCGCCGCGTTCAATCGGGGCGCGATCACATAGGCCACGTCACGAGCCGTTATTTCCCCTCGTTCCTTCCCGGCGACGGATAATAGTTTTCTAATACCTATTCGACTACGCCGATTAACCACAATCAATCCATATTTAACTAACGTTCTGTTTTCTCCGGTAAGTGGCACCATATCGGCAATTGTACCAACCGCCACCAAATCAAGATTCCATTTTAACCACCATTCGATTTTCTTTTCATCACCACCCAATTCGGCCAACAAACCACGCGCCAAGACATAGGCCACCCCTACTCCCGCCAAATTTTTCTCCGGATATTCACACTGCGGTCGCTTCGGATTCAGCACCGCCTGACAATCGGGCAATTTATCACCCAAATTATGATGGTCCGTCACGATAATATCTAAACCCTCGGCCTGCATCTTATCGATCACTTTTTCATCTCGAATCCCGCAATCCACCGTTATGACCAAATCAGTCCCTCCCTCCCTGATTTCGCGTAAACTAGACAATTTTAAACCATACCCCTCTTCGTAACGATCAGGGATATGCACATCCACCGGGTATTCCAAAAAATCAAACAGCTCCACCAACAGAGCCGTAGCGGTTACGCCATCGACATCGTAATCACCAAAAATAGTAATCTTTTCTTTATTATCAATGGCCTGCTTAATCCGCCGCGTCGCTCGTGACATATCCATCATCAAAAATGGATCAAAAAGATTAAAATCACCATGCAAAAATTCATCCACGTCCAACGTTTCACCATAACGATTCCATAAAATGGCTGACACAATATTATCCGTCACCAAACTCCGACTAGGCCCAATCCAATGGTAGTTTTTCCAAGACATATTTTTTTTGATATTATCGATAATAAACTTTCCCCGCCACTCGCAAATCAATGTATTCGTCGACCCGCGTGCCACTTTTCAAAAAAATATTTAGCTTTTCCACTTGTGCCACCGGATCGCGCAAGGTATCAAAATACACCTCAAAACCCGGCGCAAACCGCACTCGCAACTCAAAGGTTGTTTCTTCAATTTCATAGGCTTCAATTGGCAAACCAACCGAATTAGCCACATTGTCTCTAACACTATATACAAAATCAACAAAATCTCGACTGACAATCCGTTGATCCAATTCCACTGACAAAGAAGATAAATCACCCATCACCGGTAAATCTTGAAATTTTTCCAATCTCTCTGGCTCTTCAATCGACCGCAAAACCAACCCCACCTCATTCAATAAATATAATTTACCACCACTATTCCAAACCAGTTTCGGTTCCTCAAAACGTAGCCAAACATCCACACTTTCCGGCCACTTTTTCGTCACTTTTACCTCAGAGAGTTCATCCCATTGATCCAAGATTTTTTGTGCCAGGATGTCTTCACGCAGTAAAATCATATAGTCACTTTCCCAACTAACCATTTCCTTAATTCTATCTTCCATATTTTCCTTGGCCCCGTCCACAGTGACATATTTGACCTTAAAATAATCAGAAAAAAACAACAGGTAGACCGAACCACCCAAAATCAATAAAAACACTACAGCCAAGACCCACAGGCGCCAAGACCCTACCGGCTTCGGTGTAGAAATCATCATCGCCGCCTCTTCTGCCCGCCACGTTCTTTTGGCTCGAATATTGTCCCTTCCTTTTATCATTAGAAAATAATACTTAAATAAAATCTCCACAAAATTGCACTTCCGCCTCCAAGACAATACCAACTCTCTTCTTAACTATCGCTTTGATTTGCTGATAAAGATCATAAATATCTTGCGACTTGACGGTAGCATCGCCGATAATAAAATTGGCGTGCAGAGTAGAAATACTGGCGCCGCCTTTTTTCATCCCTTTTAGTCCTAGCCAATCAATTATCCGACCAGCCGCATACATGTCCCCCACCTTCCTACCCTGCAGCGCCTCCGCGCCCAAGTTATTCAATATCAGATCATATACTTTGGAACTCAGCTCAATATTTTTGAAGAAACAACCACAAGAAGGTTCATTTGGTTGTTTTTGATTCCGATCAACTTTATCTTGAACAACAATTTTGCTTAAATAATCTGCGTCACCCGGAGGAAAAGCAAAATAAGCTTGTTTAATTATCCCTTGACCAGATAATTTACTTTTAAAAATAGAATCACGATAGGCAAAAAGACAATCCTTTTTTGTAAAAACCTGCTCACCCTTTTGAAAATCAATCCAAATCACTTTTTCCAAATGATCGGAAATTGACTGACGAAAAGCTTCGGCATTACCTCGAATAGCCCCGCCCACTGTTCCCGGAATATTTGCTAAATGTTCCAAACCAGAAAATCCGGCTTTAATAACATCTCTCGATACCACCGGTAACATTACCCCCGCCGTTATCATCCACTTTTTCTGGTCATATTTCCATTCTGTCCAGTCGACTTTGATCACCAAACCATCAAAACCCCGATCGGAAATAAGCAAATTTGAACCGGCGCCGATCACAAATACCCGCTTGACCGCCAAATCACTAATAATCTTATCCAGCCCCACAAAATGCTCAGCCTTAGTTAAATTTACCAAATATTTCGCCAAACCACCGACACGAAAATACGAATATTTGGCCAAACTGGCATTATTAATTATTTCCAATTCATTTTTGTTGATCTTGTTCATGATTGCATATATTTCCTCGCTAACTGATCAATCGGCCCCGCCCCCAGTGTCAACAATACATTTCCCGCTTGGATGTTGTCCCTCACATAAGACAGAGCTTCCGGCCAAGTAGCCAAATACATAGCATCAATATTTCTCTTTTTCATGGCCGCCACCATTTTTTCGGAATTTATTTTATCCTTATCCACTGTTGTCGCTCGCGCCGCATAGATATCAATCACTACCACTTTTTTTACTCCCTCAAAACAAGTTACAAATTGATCAAAAAAATCTCGGGTCCGCTCATACTGGTGCGGCCAAAAAACCACCCACAAATCCCGCTTGGGATATTGCTGTTTCACCATATTCAATGTATTAATTATCTCCGTGGGATGGTGACCATAATCATCAACCACCACTACCCCGTTCTTCTCTCCCCAAATATCAAACCGCCGGCTAGCCCCGGTAAAATTAGCTAAACTTATTAAACTATCTACCAAAGGCACTGTCAAAAAATCAGCTACAATCAAAGCCGCGACGGCATTCAAAATATTGACCTCACCCGGCAAAGACAATTGCAACTTGTAATCCATCAACTCACCATCAATTTTCACTCGATATCCTTCTTTCCCCATATTTTTTTTCGGTCTCAATATCTGCCAATACACCCCCGTAAAATTTTTCGGTTGGGGGGCAAAACCATAGCCAATTTTATTGGCTCGGCGATCTTTAAGAACTTTCAAAACGTTCTTGTCATCCAAACAACCGACCAGCAAGCCATCGATTGGCACCTTGGCCGCAAACATGGTGAAAGCCTCAATAATCCCACGTAAATCATGATAAGTATCCAGGTGTTCCTCTTCAATATTGGTAATTACTGCAATTTGCGGCTCAAAATCCAAAAACGATTTTTGATACTCGCACGCCTCCGCCACCACTAAATCACTTTGACCCAATTTAGCATTAGTACCCAAAAACTTCACGTTCGCCCCCACTAAAACAGTTGGATCGTCACTATTTTCTTCTAAAATTGTGGAAATCATGGCCGACACCGTCGTCTTGCCATGCATACCAGCCACGGCCACCCCAACTTTATCTCGCATCAAATAGCCAATTAATTGGGAGCGACGCCAAATGGGAATATTTTTGGCTCGCGCCGCCAGCACCTCTGGATTATCATTCAATAACGCCGCCGTCACTATCACTTGCTCCACGTCAAGAGGTAGATTACTCGCATCATGACCAATTTGAACATCAATCCCTAATTCCCTTAGTTTTATCACCTCCTCATTCTCCTCCATATCCGACCCCGTCACTCGTTTACCCATGGCCAACATAATTTTAGCCAAACCACTCATGGAAATTCCCCCAATGCCAATAAAATGTATTTTATTGAATAACATAAGACATATATTAGACAAATTTTAAATTTTAAATATCTACTAAATATTCTCCACTTCCTCGACGATCAAATCCGCCATCATCTGTGTTGCCCCCTCGGTTTTTATGGCCGTCACCGCCGCCGCGCTCATCTCTTCATAACGTTCTTCATCACCCAGAATAGATTCAACCAATATGGCCAAATTTATTCTTTCAAAATCTCTTTCTTCCACCATCACGCTCGCCCCCACATCTTCAAAACTTTTCGCGTTGTAATATTGATGATTGCTGGCCGAATGCGGTAGTGGCACCAAAATAGACGGCTTAGCCAAATTAGAAATCTCCGCCAAAGTCGATCCCGCCCTGCTCACCACCATATCTGCCAATATCATCGCTTTATCATAGTCTTCATACATAAAATCATAAATAATATATTTACCATTACCCCGAATAATATTGATCTTTTTTGCTTCCACTCTTTTAAAATCATTCTTACCGGCAATATGAATGACGTTGGCAAACTCCAAAATCGCCACTATATGCTTCATAACATAGGTATTCAGATTCATCGCTCCTTGACTGCCACCAGTCACCAAGACCACCGGCAAATCATTGTCTATCGCGAAATGCTGACGTATATCTTCAACATTATCATCGCCCACTCGCCAATTACGCACCGGCATCCCCGTCCAAATCATTTTATCGTGGTAACCAATATCATAACGTCCCACCGGAAAAGAAACCGCGATCTTGCTCGCGAAACCGGCCGCCAACCGATTAGCCAAACCAAAAACTGAATCAGACTCATGCAATACCAATTTAATACCCAAAATCCGGGCCGCTACCGCTACCGGTAAAGAAACATAACCGCCTTTAGCAAAAACCAGGTCCGGCTTATAATGATATAAAATCCAAATACTTTGCCAAATTCCCATCGGAAAAGTAAAAAGATCAATCACATTGCGCCAACTCCAATATCGCCGCCACTTTCCCGTCCACACTCCGTGATAGGGAATATTTCTTTGTTTAACCAACATTTCTTCATCACCTCGACTTTTGCCCATGAAAATAAAATCATAGTCATTCTTCAACAACTCCCAGACATTCAGAAGAGGCATCACATGCCCACCGCTGCCACCACCGGCCAGAACAATTCTTTTTTTTCGATCATTTTTCACTTATATACTGTTATATACTGTTATGGACATAAAAAAACTCTCCTTCTTTATTTTAAATCAAATAATAGGAATTAGAAATTATAAATGCACGAGTTGTGTGAATTAATAACTTGATTAGCCAGCAAATGTCATCCCCGCCTTGAGCGGGGATCTCATATGTAACGCGTTTAT
>JBAZOB010000036.1:0-9158 GCA_041648895.1 Patescibacteria group bacterium | reverse complement strand
CTTATTGCCAAACTGCCCAGATAAAAGCTATTATCCTGGTTTCACCTACCATCCCCCAGAGCAAACTAGCTCAAATCATAAAATTCAAGCCATATTTGTTGATCAAATCTCCTCGTGCCTCCCGCTTGGCCAATTACATCAGCAAAAAGTACCAAATTCACAACCTCAAACCATCCCAAGACAATTTGGCCATTACCGGCTTTGAAACCTTGGGCTGGGAAATTCACCAGCAAAATCCAGACTGCGACGCTATTTTTACCTACGCCACCAGCGGCGCCTCATTACTTGGTATTCATCAATTTTATCAAAAAAATAATCTCAAATTACCCAGAATAGTCGCTGTTCAATCCGGCCAACAAACTTTCTTGCCTCAATATTTTGGGCAAAAAAATATTAACGATGAAATCAATCTGGCCGGACAAAATTCACCCACCAAACCCATTCGTGCCAACCAGATAATAAAAGCTATCCAAGCTAGCCATGGCACTAGCCGATGGGTTAATAATCATAATATTAAAAAAAATCAAACGAAATTAAAAAAATACCAAATTAATTCCTCGCCGGAAGGAGCAGCCACTTTGGCCGCCGCCATAGCATTCGCCCCCGAATTTCCGGACATAAAAAATATCACTTGTATCATTTCCGGCACCGAGCACCCCAACTCATCCGCTTATTTTCCCTACATTCCAATTGCCCACACCAAAGATGATATCGATAATCTAATCATTCGCCAAAAGTTACTTGCCCAAATTCAACCGTCCAATATCTTTTTTGCCTACATCACTCCCCTTGGTACCATTGGCATTGAAACAATACTGCCCATAAACATCGCAAGCTTTGATGCCCATCCTATCGACCGGTCAATCACCCAACGCCAGATTAATTTATTTACTCTTGCTAATCAAGTTCCCACCATACCCAAACGAAGAAGCACCTCGACTTTATTGCGCCATAATTACACCAAAAAATGGATCAACCAAACTAGTTCCCATCCCCTAATCACCGTTCTTAAACCTTCACCCTCACTCGAAAAAATTTGTCAGCGAAATAACTGGCAACTATTAGCCAATCCAGCCAAAATCAATCGTCACTTTGAAAATAAAATTACTTTTTCTCAAATATGTACCAGACTCAAATTACCTCAGCCATCACACCAAATTAAAAAACTAGACGATATTTCATACACCAACGTCAGCCAGAAATATGGTCATGAATTCTTTATCCAATTTCCCCGCGGCTTTGCCGGATCCTCCACCTTCTTAATCAAAAACAATCAAGATCTACAAACCATTAAAACTAAATATCTTAACCGTCCCAGTAAAATCAGTCAAAAAATAACCGGCCCCACCTATACCCTCAATGGTTGTGTCACCCAACAAAACGGCATTATTATCCAAAAACCTTTTTTCCAAATCACTAACATTCCTGAACTAAACTCTTCCGCTGGTGGCACCTGTGGCAACATTTATTCAAATAATTTGAAACAAATACACGATTTAAAAAAACTTGTCACCGACGCCCAAAAGTTCGGCCATGAACTACAAAAAAACCACTACCGCGGCATATTTGGACTAGATTTTGTCCTCGACTCGGCCGGCCATCACTATTTTATTGAATGCAACCCTCGTCTTACCGCCTCCATTCCCATGATCACTAAACTGCAAATAAAAAATAACGAAATTCCCCTCCTTCTCCTCCACTTACTCGAATTTCTCAAAATTGACTATCATCTACCAGCCAATATCATGGCCAAAATCACCCACCATCCTCAAATTGGCTCACAGATCATCTTTCGTAATACCCAAGACCAGCCCAGCCATCCCCCCCTGTATTATAAAACTGGTGTCTATTCCATCTCTAAAATAACCGACATCTATCAATTAAAAAAACTGGTCGCCCATCAATCACCCCGAATAAAATACCGCCGACCCGGCCAAGACATTCTCGATATCAACCACCCCAATGAATTTCTCATTGTCTGCGAACCAAAACATAAAAAAATATCCCCCGATATTGAATACCTGAGGATTCAAAGCCTGATATAAGTCAAAAGTAAAAAGTTAATAAATAACGAGTTGCGTGAATTAATTTTTATATCATATTAATTATTGGTTTATAACCTGTATGAGCGTGCTTAAATAATACTGACCAAGCCTGAGCGAGTTTTATAAACCAATAATTAATATGATATAAAAATTAATTCACGCAACTCGTTATTTATTAACTTTTTACTTTTGACTTTTGAATAGTATTTTCTTTAGTTTGCATAATCATTTCTTGTACAACATGCGGCGAGGGAACACTTTCAAACACAATACTTTGACCATTTGAAGCCGTCAAAATCCTCACCCGCCCATAATTAAAAAAAGTTTGCCATACCCCCTCAATCTCATAGGTGGTATCTTGAATGTTCCCCAAATCAGCCTCACTAACCACATGATGGAAAATAGATTTTTGATCAAAATTAATTACCCGCCGATCAGTCAAAAGATATACGTCCCACCACCAGATTAAAAAGCTATGAGTAAAATAACTAATTGCCACCAATAAAATCACTAGGCCAACTACCAATAAAAATATCGGCGCCGATTGCCAATACCAAAGAATGATGACTGAAATAATAAACAAAACTACAAAAATCAAAGCTGACTTCAAAAAACTCAACCAGTGCTTACGAAAAATCGCCACCACCTCCTCCCCCTCTTGCTGTCCTCGAAATATTTTTTTAGCCACGGTTTTGTATTAATTATTTCTATTAATATAATACAATTATAAATTACGAATTACGAATGCCCCCACCTGGAATCGAACCAAGATCTAAGGCTTAGGAGTCCTTTGTTTTATCCATTAAACTATGGGGGCATTAAAAAACTCAAAGCACCATACTATTTGTACTACGTGCTTTGAGTTCATTGTATCAAATAAACATCTTCTCCCCTATTTTTGCTCTCCCTCTTTCTTCCCTGCCGCCACCTCACCCGCCTCACCCTCTTCTTCTATCTTGCCTTTTTCTTCCACTTCCACCTTATCAATATCTTCTTCCACTTCTTTATCCAATTCCGCCAATTCTTCTTCCGAGCGCGGTGGCACTACTGTGGCAATCACATCATCGGCCTCTCGCTCAATCTCCACCCCGGCTTTAACCACCAAATCTTTAACATAGATAGCATCGTCAAAAGTTTCCAGTGAAGTAATATCAACTTCAAATACTTTCGGTAAATCAGCCGGTAAACAAGTTACCTCCAATTCATCGATATTGGCAATAAATATACCAGCCAAATCCTTGACCGCTTTTGATTGACCAATAAACTCCAAAGGAATCTTGGCCGTAATTTTTTCGTCCATTTTTATCCGAATAAAATCAATCGCGCTCACCTCATCGGTCACCGGATTATAATCCACCTCGTGAATAAGTACGTTTTCTTCACCTTTCCCCTCCACGTTTAACCTGACAATTGTATTTGCACCCGCCTCACGATAAAGACGAATGAAATTATTCTTCTCGACTGTCACATGGATATTCTCCTGATCCGCCCCATACACCACCGCTGGCAACAACCCTTGTTGCCGCAAAACCTTGGCTTTAGCTTCTTTAACATCCCTTAATTTTACATTTAGAATATTATCGTTCATATTAGCTTTTCCACACAATATTAATAAACAAAAAAGACGAACATAATCGTCTTATTTATTATAATCAAAAAAATTGGAAAATCAAACCGGCCACCGACATCTAGTCAAACATAGCTCTAAAATCACCATCAAAATTATCTAAAAACTGATGTAGATTAATCATGTCATCATCGTTAATTTTTTCTCTATTACCCCGAGAAACACTATCACCATTCTGAACAATCGGGTGATCGTGACTATTGGCCGCGACACTTTGTTCAATTTGCGTCAACGATGCAATTACCTTCAATCCACAACGACTACAAGAAAGCTTCACCGCGTAAGCTGGACCAAAATTGGAAACCATTTCAATATCTTTTTCCGAAAAAGTACCCGAGCAATGTGGACAACGGACCATTTGCCGCAGTGCCTTCACAATCGCTCTAAATCTGTTATTGTCAAAATTATTCATAAATTTATTTAACTAATATTTTAGTTTATCATAACATTTACATTGACAAAACACAACGCCAGTGTCTAAATCAATTACAAATTACGAATTCATGAATTGTGCTAATTAACCATCCCTCATGTCATCCCCGACCGGAAGCGGAGCATAGCGGAGCGCTCCGGTTATCGGGGATCTCATCAATAAGGCGTTTATAATAAACTTAATGATGAGATCCCCGCTCAAGGCGGGGATGACAGGGGAAATTACTAATTCACGCCACTCATTAATTTGTCATTTGTAATTGATTTAACCATTTATTCCCCACTTTTATTCGCATACCGATAAATAAAAACAAAAAAATATAACACAAAAGCCAGCCAAATCACAATTTTAACCCATATATACGGTAAAAATAAAGCTGTCAAACCTAAACCCAAGGACATTAAAAAATACAATAATAATACTTGCCAAGCGCTCCAGCCACGATCCAATAACTGAAAATGTAAATGCAGTCGATCAGCCAGCCAAACTTGTTTTTTCATTTTCATCCGGTTAAAAACCACCAGTATAGTGTCCAAAATGACAATACCCAATACCAACGTCAAAGTCGCCACCTTCCCTCCAGAGAAGATTGACAATACACTCAACATATAACCAAACATCATCGAACCACTATCTCCCAAAAATATGGTCGCCGGCGGTAAATTGTATGGCAAAAACCCCCATATCGCCCCTACCATAATCAAAGCCAATAGCGCCACCAACGGCTGATTAACATAGGCTGCCGTACTTAAGAAAAATATCATTAAAAACGCAATTGAACTCACTCCGCTGGCTAAACCATCAACACCATCAAGAAAATTAAGAGCATTCATTAAAAATACTGTCCAGCCAATCGTAAACAAAGCTGACCAGCCAAAAAATGAATAATTAATTCCCACCACCGCCAAATCAATCTGCCACACATTTAAATCAATATATCCACCCCAGGGTAATGGAAAAGTGGAAATTCCCACTCCGGCCTCCACCAAAATAATACCAACCAATATCTGGCCAATTAATTTTTGCCACGGCTTCATGCCTAAAATATCGTCAACCAAGCCAATCACCACCACTACCACCAAACCCGCCAACACCCAAGTCAAACTGGAAAAATCGGGATAAACTCGCCAAACGATCAGAATAAAAGTCACAGCTATGGCCAATCCACCCAGATAAGCCACCCGCCGACCATGCTGTTTACGCGCTTCCACACCCGGGTTATCCACAATATCCAATCGATAAGCCAGGAAACGGCAAATAGGAGTAATCAAGCAGGACAATATGATTGCCGAAACCAGCGCCAAAATATAATTCATATCTTATCAATTATTTTAACTTCACTACACCAAAGATAACACAAATGATATAATTTACTAAGATTAAACACTAGATTTTATCCATTTTCTACTTAAAAAACATGTTTAAAAAAAGTGCGTGGTTATTTTTAGCCGTCCTTTTTCTCTCCACTACAATATTACCAGGTTGCGGCGAGAATCAAGACTACAGCATTACCAATATTGTTCTCTCTGATACCAAGGACAGTAAAACCGGCCTGATCAGCGAACCCAAATCCGTCTTTGTCAATAGTACCAACTACATCTACGGCCAAGCTTATTTATCCAATCCAGTAGCCGACAAACCCACCTATATTCAAATAATATGGAAATACACTCAGGACAAATCCAACAGCATTATTCACACCAACACCCTCAGCACCTCCCAAAGCGCGACCATTGCCTTCAAAGCCCAAAGGCCAGGATTCAACTGGAGTCAAGGCAGTTATCTACTTGAATTCGTCATCAACGACAAAACATACGCCACTACCACCTTCACTATCGGCGAAGTTCCCATTGAAAATGCCTATATTGAATCTATTCAGACTACCGCCAGTGTTGATTCCTACCACAATCCCACCGCCCCCACCTCAGAATTTCCCGCCACCGCTGACGCAATCTATCTAACCATTGCTACCACCAATAAAATGCCAATGGACACAGAAGTTAAAGTAGAATGGCATTACACTCAAGAACAAGAATTCCTATCGGCCGCCACCGCCACCCTGGGCCCCGAAGAACAAGATCACTTTACCCTCGACAAAGCCCACCACCAAAAATTTTTGCTCAGCAACGGCAACTGGCGCAGTGGTGGCTATAAAGCCAGAATATATTTTGATAATAAATATATCGACGAAATCAGATTCAATGTCTCATAAAAAATAACCGATACCGATAATATTTAGTCGCGTCTATGTCATTTAATGATTTTCACTGCCCGACAGAGTCAAATACTACTTTTATCTAGATAGAAGTACCCGACCTTGAAAATCATTAAATGACATAGACGCGACTAAATATTATCGGTATCACCTAAACCAACCACCCTCAATCAACAAAAGAGAAGTCAAATGAGACCTCTCTTTTTTATTAAATAAGGCAATCAATCACAATCCCAGCACGGCCACCAACTGCTTAATTAAAGCCACCACCACCGGCGCCGGCAACAAACTGTACGAATCAACACCCTCATCATCTTTTACCTCCCAGTGTTTTTCATTTACCTTTACTTCGGCGCTAGCTTTATCATAATCGAAAACATATTCCGGCGTTAACTCATAATCATCAACATATTGGCTAGCAACACTAGTCGGAATGGCGTTACGTAACAATATTTTAGGCACCCCATACAAACCCATGGCCTCTTTCACCAATTGCTCATCTTTTACTAACCTCTCCCGAATCGGCTCAATACCCAATTCATCACCCTCTTTTAAAACCATTCTCGCTCCCTCACATTCTGGATTATCACAAACCAAAAAATATTCCCCATTATCATATTCAACTTTCGACGTCACCAATAATTTCAAATTACGCGAAGTCTGACACTTGGGACAAACCCGCCGCCACTTAATTCGTTCATCAATCACCGTTTTGGGCACATCGATCAGAACAAACATGTCCGTATCCCCTCGATAATTAATTAAATCGCGAAAGAAAAGCGAGTAAGAAATTTGATCCATATCTCGGGGAAAACCATCGATAAACAATGTTTTTTTACCCCGCCCCGCGATTTCTTCTTTAACTAAAGTCAAAATCAGCTCAGTCGGCAACAATTTCTTGGTACTTCTCGACTCTAGTGATTGAATAATCTCATCTAAAGGCAAAAAACCACGATAATTATTTTCCAAAAATTTAACTAATTCTTTTTTTTGGACCGGATCCTTTAACTTGCCATCCAAACCGCGCACAATATCACCAATCGATAAATGCTCAATTTTATCCGGCCCCACAATCTCGGCAAACATTTTTGAATACGTCCCCTTACCAGAACTTTTCTTGCCCATAAAATAGGCAATAAAAGTATTCCCCTCCAAATATACTTTTAATTTTTCAATCTCCGCCCCC
Source organism: Patescibacteria group bacterium (assembly GCA_041648895.1). Taxonomy (GTDB): domain Bacteria; phylum Patescibacteriota; class JAHJAL01; order JAHJAL01; family JAHJAL01; genus JBAZOB01. The sequence continues at coordinate 1,652 of JBAZOB010000036.1, read as the reverse complement.
ACCTTGGCCTCAAAATATTTTTTACGACCAGCCGGACTAGTCAAATCAAATTTGTCCGTCACTCCAGGCATCTTGGTCTTAAAAATCGGAAAATCCATAACTGCACTCCGTTTATATAAATAATATTGATTATATTTTCAAAATTTGTTTAAACTTCGCCGACGATTTGTAAGGCCCAATCACTGCCAAATTCAACTTCGAGGATTGAAAAATATCTTGCGCCACGCGCTGAATATCAGTCGCGGTCACCGCGTCAATTTTTTTCATCATCGCTTTGGGTTCAATCACTTTATCAAATAACAACTCCTGAATACCCACCATATTGGCCAAACTTTCCGCGTATTCCAGCGATAAGACCAAATTACCTTTCCAATATTCCTTGGCCTTATTTAGTTCTTTAGCTCCGACTTTTTCCTCAGTTATTTTTTTCATTTCGGCTAAAATCATCGCTAAAGCTTTGAGAGCTTTATCCGCATCAGTACCAGTTTTTACCACCAAATTACCCACATCGGTATAATTATCCACACTCGAATTAATACTATAGGCCAGACCGTTCCTTTCCCTGACTTTTAAAAACAAGCGTGAACTCATCCCCTGCCCCAACACCACACTCAACAATTGCGTAATATAATGATTTTTATGAAAAGCCGGATAAGTTCTCACCCCAACACAAAAATTAGCCTGCTGGATATCCTTCGTCAACAACACCAACTGCGGCTCTTGCTGCTTTTCACTCACCGCCGCAAACACCGATTTTTTACCAGCCGATATCCTTGCCCACCGCTTGTCCAATTCTTTCACCATAGCCTCGGACGAAAAATTACCCACCACCACTAATAGTCCATTGACAACCGAATAATAACTATCACGATAACCCACCATGGCCCGGTGATCAATATTGTCTAAAGCTTGCCTAGTACCGGCAATATCTCGACCCAAACCATGTTCCCCATATAACACCCCATTCCACAGCCGCCAGATATATGACAGTGGATTATCCTCATACATTTTCATTTCTTCTTTAACCACGTTGCGTTCCCGATTAATCTCTTTTTGCTCAAACTTGGAATTCAAAATCATATCCGACAACACGTCCACCGCCAACCCCACATGCTGCTTGGCCACCTTAATATAGTAACCAGTATATTCATAACTAGTAAACGCGTTCATCGTTCCACCCACACTATCCACCGCTTCGGAAATATGTTTAGCCTGAGGTCTTTTTTTTGTGCCTTTAAAAAACATGTGTTCTAAAAAATGGGAAATCCCCGCCACGTTCTCCTCTTCACATCGTGAACCCACTCGAAAAATAATCGACACATTAACCGAATCGATGTATTTATTGGGCACCAACAAACAGCGTAAGCCACTTTTTAACTTGACTAATTTATATTCCGGCAACAACATAACACTCCTTTTTAAAATATAATGCTAGTTATTATTTTATATAATAATTGGCTATAATTACAAATCACCAATGACAAATTACAAATTATGAAATTGATTAGTCATATATCATTTATTTTAATTATATGGCTAGCCATAAAACTTACCACTATTAGACAGTTCCACATTCACACCTCCGGCAATACTTTCGCTGCCATTAATTAAAATAAATGATATATGACTAATCAATTTCATAATTTGTAATT
>JBAZOB010000035.1:0-9314 GCA_041648895.1 Patescibacteria group bacterium | reverse complement strand
AAACGTTCTGACTGCACATAGGGCCCAAATTCTCCCCCCCGGTGTGGCCCTTCATCAAATTCCAGCCCCACCCAATCCAAAACCTCAATTAACTTTTCCACTCCATCCGCCACATATCTTTCCCGATCGGTGTCTTCAATTCGCAACACAAAATCTCCCCCGTTTTGCCGCGCTATCAAGTATGCATACAAAGCAGTTCGCAGTCCCCCAATATGCAAATAACCCGTCGGGCTAGGGGCAAATCTAGTTCTGACTTTAGTCATGTAATATCGTTATTATTATCAAAATTTATTATATAACGGATAATAACAAATTAGAAATTAGGAATTAACGAGTAATGCATATTAATAACTTGATTAACCTACATGTCATCCCCGCCTTGAGCGGGGATCTCATCATCAAGACTGTAATAAACACGTTACATATGAGATCCCCGCTCAAGGCGGGGATGACAATTAAGGGATATTTGTATAATTTACACAACTCATTAATTTATAATAATATTTAACTCCACATGGTGATATTCTCATAATGCACAATATCATCCACTTTCTCCCCGTCCCCATAGACCGCCACCACATCCAACTGCCAACTCTCTATCTGATATAAACCATATTTCTTTTGATACCGACGCCTATTTAATAATTCGCCCACCAAAAATTCAATCTGTCTGATTTTGTCATCAGTGACCAAATCCGCCGGCTCGCCCATTTCATTATTTTGTTTAGTTTTGACCTCCACCACCACCAAATGAGTGGCCTCTTTTTTAAAGACCAGATCCAATTCGCCTCGACCAATCCGGATATTGACATCAAGCAATTTCCACCCTTTGGCCAACAAATAATCTCGCGCCAAACTTTCCCCCCAGCCACCTAATTGTTTTTTACTGATCTCTTTGGTCATCAAAACATTTATAATTACAGCGATGGTGAGCAGTTAAGCCATATTTGGCAATCATGGCCTGATGAAATTTCGTGCCATATCCTTTGTTTCTCGCCCAACCATAACGTCGATAAAGACGATGTAAACTAGTCATAATCGCATCGCGATAAACTTTGGCCACAATAGAAGCGGCCGCGATCAAGGGTGATAGACCATCACCACCAATAATTGCCTCACCCATATATTCAGATTCGACATACTTATTGCCATCAATCAATAAATAATCAGGTCTAACCTTTAATACACACAACGCCCGATGAATCGCCAGTTGCCGCGCCCCAGCTAATCCCTGCTGATTAATTTCATCAATACTGCCCTCCCCCACCCCCCAAACCAATGCTCTACCCTTGATCTTTTGACTTAATAACAACCGTTGCCGCGCTGACAATTTCTTACTATCCTGCATCCCTCTTGGTCTATCATTTTTTGTCCATATCACCGCTCCCACCACCACCGGCCCCACCCAAGCGCCATAACCCACTTCATCAATACCGGCAATAAATTTATAACCTTGCCGCCACAAACCATTCTCAATTTTCCAAGTTGGTTTTTTCATAAAGATAAAAAAACATGCTAGACAAATTCTAGCATGTTCAACATTAAATAATTTTTAAGACAAAATTAAATTCTACTTTTTTTCCACCTCGTTCTTCTCTTTCTTATCTGTTTCTGCTTTTTCTTCATTCTGCTCGACTTTGTTTTCCTCTGCTATTTCTTCCTTTTTGTCTTCTTTAGCATCGTCATCACCAGCTACTTCCCGAATCAAGTGCTTAACTTCTTTATCATCTCCATAAAGATCCAAATTAGCCGCCTTACCCCTCCGACCGCGCAAATAATACAACTTAGCCCGTCGTACTTTCGCTTGTTTTAATACCACAATCTTAACGATCATGGGCGAATTGAACAAAAAAGTTTTTTCTACTCCCACCCCGGAAGCTACCCGTCGGACAGTAAAACTACCATTGACACCGTAACCACCTTTGATCTTAATCACAATGCCTTTAAAAACCTGGATTCTCTCTTTTTTTCCTTCTTTGATCTTCTGATGCACGGCCACAATAAAACCGGGCTTGATTTGAGGCAAGTTCTTTTTAAGTTGAGACTTTTCAACGTATTCAATTAAATCCATGCTATTTATTTATAATTATAGTTAATAATGACAACGTTAAACATATGCGTAGAATAGCATATCACACCATACGCATTAATTAAATGTTAATACCAATATACAGAAAAAGCAACTCGCCAAGAATAATTAATGAGTTGTGCTAATTAGTTATTTTCCCTGTCATCCCCGCTCAAGGCGGGGATGACATGAGGAACGGTTAATTAGCACTACTCGTTAATTACGAATTATGATTTAACAAAGAATATGCTCGATTTTTAAGCTCCGGCGTTAAATCCACTTTCAAATTTGATCTAATCTTCACCGGTTTACCCTGTACAATCACCTGAAAATTCACTTTTACCCGACCATCATGTTGTTTAAGCATATCATAAAGAGTCTGTAAATCATCTCGAGTGCAATAATTCGGCACCTTGATCAATAACTCATTATCTGCACTTTCCAATTTAGCCACCGGCAATTGATCGTCCGTCACCGCCTCGGCCTCCGCCAGACTTATTTCTTTAGCTTTATTACCCAATATTTTAACTTGCCCATCTTTGGTACTAATCACCCCTTCAATTAGCACTATTTTCCCCTCTCGCCACAACTCCTGATCTTTACTAAATAACTTCGGGAAAACCAACACTTCCACCAAACCAGACAAATCTTCAATCGCCACAAAAGCCATGGCCTCACCCTTTTTGGTCACAATCTTCTGCACCTTGGTAATTACACCTCCCACGATCTTCTTTTCCCCCTCCATATCCAAAGTTAGCTGCCGACATGACTCGGTATATTTGAGCAAATAATTCTTGTACTCTCCCAGAGGATGATCAGAAAGATACATTCCCATCAACTCTTTTTCCCAAGCCAATAATTCTTTTTTGCTCACTTCTTCCAATCGGGGAATTTCCAACAACATTTCTTCTTCCACTCCCGCGGCATTTCCATTTAGTTGCCCAAAAATATTAGTTTGGCCCAAAGCTCTGATCCGACCGGTATCCCGCCCAAAAGCCAAGATCATTTCGATCGCGTTCATCATCGAAGCCCGATTGCCAAACTCGTCCAGAGCGCCGGCTTTAATCAAACTTTCCAGAGTCTTACGATTTAAACCAAAGGGCACCGTGCGCGTAATAAAATCCGCCAAATTTTTATAGTCACCATTCTTTTTTCTTTCTTCCACTACCTCCGTCGAAATCCCCGCTCCCACATTTTTGATCGCGGCCAAGGCGTAACGAATATTTTTGGTATCCTTTTCCACCCCAAACTCGACAAACGACTTATTGATATCTGGTGGCAAAACCTCAATCCCCATCCGCGCGCACTCCTCAATCACAATGGTCAGCTTATCCGTATCATTCTGTTCTGATGTCAAAACAGCGGCCATATAGGCAGGAGAAAAGTTAGCCTTCAACCACGCCGTCCGGTAAGATATCACCCCATAACAAGTGGAATGGGCTTTATTGAAACCATATTCAGCAAATTTGGCCATATCATCCATCACCTGCGCCGCAATCTCCTCGGAAATTCCATTTTTTAGACAACCTGCCTTAAATTCCTGTCCCATTTTCTCCATCAGATCAGCAATTTTTTTACCCACCGCTTTACGAATCGTATCGGCTTGCCCACCGGTAAATCCCGCCATATCTTTGGAAAGCTGCATCACTTGCTCTTGATAAATAATAACTCCATATGTATCTTGGAGCGCATTTTCCATACTTGGATGCAGATATTTAACCTCTTTCAAACCATTTTTTCGATCAATAAATTCATCCGTCATCCCCGAGTTCAAAGGACCCGGCCGATACAAAGCCGCCATGGCAATCACATCTTCCAGTTTCCGCGGTCGCAAACGCTTCAGATACTTTTTCATGCCCTGACTTTCCAGCTGGAACACTCCCGTTGATAAGCCGTCGGATAACATATCAAAAGTCTTCTGGTCATCTAAAGGTATATTATCCAAATCTACCTCTTGATCATATACCTTACGGATAATCCGAATGGCATTTTTCATGATCGTTAGATTGGCCAGTCCCAAAAAGTCCATTTTAACCAAACCCACCGCCTCCACCGGATGAAGAGAATACTGACTCAACATCTTCGTATCACCCTTGGTTGCTTCCTGTAACGGCACAAAATCCGTCAACGCCGTCGGCGAAATCACCACCCCGCAAGCATGCATGCCAAAATGACGCGCCACGCCTTCCAACTTCATCGACATATCAATTAATTTGTGAACTGCTGGGTCGGAATCATAAACCGCTTTTAATTCCTGGACTTGCTCCAGTGAATTTCTCAACGTCCCCTTGGGATCAATCATTTTAGCCAATTTGTCCACATCGGCATAGCTAAAACCCATCACTCGCCCCACGTCCCGCACCGCCACCCGCGCCTTCATGGTACCAAAAGTAATAATCTGCGCCACCTTGTCTTCGCCATATTTTTCCCCGACGTATTTTAAAACTTCCCCCCGTTTGTCGTCAGCAAAATCCAGATCAATATCCGGCAGGGAAATACGGTCGGGATTCATAAATCGCTCAAACAACAAACCATATTCAATCGGACACAAATCCGTAATTTTTAGGGCATACAAAACAATACTTCCCGCTCCCGAGCCCCTTCCCGGGCCCACCATAATATCATTCTCCCGGGCAAACCGCACAAAATCCCAGACAATTACAAAATAAGACGGGAAACCCATTTTCTTGATTACACCCAGTTCATATTTCATCCGCTCCACCAACTCCCGGTCCAAAGTTGACAAGACTTTGACTCGATCAAAATCTTCATTTTTCACCAATTGAATGTCACCATATCTTTCTACCATTCCTTTGATTGTCAACCAATCCAAATAATCATAATCGTCTGTAAAACCAGTTGGCTTGGCCACTTTGGGCAAATAATAATTACCCAAATCAAGCTTCACTTCACATTTATCGGCAATTTTTTTAGTATTGGTTATCGCCTCGGGTACATCCGCAAAAATCTCCATCATTCGCGCCGGCTCCGTCATGGACAAATCATATTCCATAAATGACATTCGATCCTTATCGCTCAACAATCGCCCCGTTTGGATACAGACCAACACATCTTGCACCGCGTTATCCTCGGGATAAATGTAATGTAAATCAGACGTCGCCACCAAAGGAATTTTCATTTCTGCCGCCAGTTTCTTCATTCCTCGATTAGCCTTTTCCTGATCAGCCATGGCTTGGTGATATTGAAGTTCCAGATAAAAATCCTCGCCAAAAATATCCAACAAGCGCTGCGCGTACTCCCTGGCCCCCTTTTCATTGTTATTAATAAAAGCATGGGCCACCGGACCATTGGCACAACCGGACAAACAAACAAGCCCCGAAGCATGCTCGGCCAGAAAATCAAAATCAACCCGGGGTTTATAATAATATCCCTGCAAATGCCCAGCGCTAGTAATTTTGATCAAATTTTTATAGCCATCAATATTCTTAGCCAAAAAAGTCAAATGCCGATTGTCACTATCTATCCGCGGCGTCTTGTCGGTCATCCGCCGCGGCGCCAAATATCCTTCCAAGCCTAATATCGGCTTGATCCCAATTTTTTTGGCTTCTTCAAAAAATTCGACAATTCCATACATGGTGCCATGATCTGTCAAAGCCACCGCCTCCATTCCCAATTCTTTGGCTCGTCTGACGATATCTGGGACCTTGCCTACACCGTCCAATAGACTATAATGGGAATGCACATGCAAATGGACAAAATCCGCCGCCGTTAAATTGTTATTATTTTTATTCATTCTATGTACCAATATATATTCATCATCGGTAAAAATCCGTCTCTTTCCTTAGCTGAAATTAAGGCCCGATTGGCCGACCCCCTTCTTTCAATTTTAACGGAAAATACGGTCTTGCTCAAATTAAACCAGGAAATTACCAACCCACAGCAGTTATTAGACACCATGGGAGGTACTATCAAAATTACGAATTATGAATGTCATACTACGAATGAAAATATCAATGCGGAAATTTTTCAATTACTAAACACCAACTTTTTGCAAAAACGCCATATTGGTATTAGTTATTATACTCAAAACAAAAAACGACCCCCCAATATCTTTCAACTAAAAAAAGATTTAAAAAAAGCCGGTATCAATAAAAGATTCATCTTTGACCGAGAAAAACTGATTTTAAACGCCGGTACGATTAAAAAAAATAAACTCTTATCGAAAGGCATGGAACTGGTCATTATTCCCACTTTGCATGGCACCTACTTCAGCCAAACATTGGCCGTTCAAAACGTCGATCGCTATACAAAGCGTGATTACGGTAAACCCAAACCCGACCCCCACGCCGGCATGCTGCCACCCAAGTTAGCCCAAATCATGATCAGTTTGGCCCAACTAAAAAATAACGACACCATTTATGATCCATTTTGTGGCAGCGGCACGATTCTGCAAGAAGCACTTCTGCAAAACTATCAAATTATTGGCTCCGATATCTCCGAAAAAGCGATCGTTCACACTCGCGAAAATCTCAAGTGGCTAATAAAAAACTTTCAACTCAATTTTCCTGACTATCGCCACCTGATCGAAAAAAACATTTTCACTGCCGACGCCAGTCACTATCGCCTACCTCACCCCGTCGAAGCTATTGTCACTGAACCATTTTTAGGCCCAGCCATGCGCCAACTTCCCTCCCCCGTCCAAGCCCGGCAGTATCTGGAAAATCTGCTCCCCCTTTACTCTCAATTTCTAAATATTTCGGTCAATAATGTTAACCCGACTGGCAAAATCGTCATGGTTCTACCCCGATTTCAAACCACTGACCAAGAAATACCTTTTCCACTATCCCGCCTGCTTGACCAAAAACTCCTATCATATTATAATCAGATAAGATTTGACGATAACGAACTCATCTATTCTCAACCCGGACAAAAAGTGCATCGCCAAATATTGATATTACAAAAAAAGAATTAATCTAACGGAGAACACATATGTCACATGTCAAAGCCGGCGGCAGTACCAAACTGGGCCGAGACAGCCAATCCAAACGTCTAGGAGTTAAAATATTCGGCGGTCAAATCATTAAAAAAGGGCAGATTATCCTCCGCCAACGCGGGCAAAAATATCATCCCGGCAAAAACGTGGGGATGGGCAAAGATCACACCATCTATGCCATGAACGACGGCACCGTCAGCTTCCAGAAGAAAAAAGTTATCCGCTTCACCGGCGCCCTGCACCGCAAAACAGTTGTCAGCGTCAAATAATTGATCAAAATATTATCATCCAATAAAAAAACAACTTACTCGTAAGTTGTTTTTGTTTACTTAATCATTAATAATTAATAATGAATAATTAATTATTCCTATGAACCCTCACGTCAAACCATACTTGCAAAAAATAAAGAAGAAGCGAATTCATGTCATCGGCGCCTCCGGTGCTGAGGGAGCGGCTATCATTGAATTTCTGGTTGATCATGCCCTTAAAAATATTACCGCCCATGATTTCCAACCAGATTTACCGGCTTTTCGTAAAGCCTTCAAACAAACTCATCCCACCCTGGCCGCCACCGACCGAGTAAAAATTCTCCGGAAAATTTCCTCCTCACCAGTCAAACTTTGCTTAAAAAAAGACTATTTAAATAATATTGAACAAGCCGAACTAATTTTTCTTTCCCAGGGTTGGTATCTTTATCCTCCCAACTTGCCCATTATTCCCAACTTGATCAAAAAAGGCAGTAAAATATCCAGCCTAACCAAACTCTATCTCGATCTCATCCCTGGTATCACTATTGGTGTCACTGGCAGCAAAGGCAAAAGCACCACCACCGCTCTCATTGATGCTATTCTTCACTTAGCCAAAAAACCTGTCTTCACCAGTGGCAATATCCGAGAAATACACCAGCAACTGTTGCCCCGAATCGACCAACTGACCAAAAAAGACATTGTCGTTCTCGAAATCAGCAATCGTCAACTCACCGTCGATCTAGGGAAAAGCCCCCATTTGGCAGTCATTACCAATATTTTACCTGATCATATTGAAGAACATGGTTCGTACCAGCAATACCGACAAATCAAACAGAAGATTTTTCAATATCAAACCAAATCAGACATAATTGTCCTTAACTATGATAATCAAATCACCCGCCACCTAGCCAAAAATGCCAATAGTAAAGTTGTCTTTTTCTCTACCAAAAACACGAGCAAAGCCGATGTCTATATTAAGAAAAATGTAATATTCTACCAGCAAAAAGAGTTATTTGATATTAGAGATATCCAGCTACCCGGCCAACATAATCTGGCCAATGTTCTCGCCGCCATTGCTGCTACCATGCAACTCCATGTCAAACCCGATATTATTCACCAAGCCATCAAACAATTTGCCGGCATTCCCCATCGTTTAGAACACGTCGCCACCATCAATGGAGTCAAATACTATGACGATTTAAAATCAACCATTCCCCTGTCAACTTGTCGCGCCATCGAATATTTCGCTTCCGCCAATATTCACTTAATAGTTGGCGGCGACCACAAAAATACTAAACTCGGTCTTTTAGCAAAAATCATTAACAAATTTGTCACTAACCTTTACACCCTGCCTGGAACTACAACCGATGAACTGCTTAATGAACTAAAAATAATTAACAGCCAAGTGAAAATCCACCCCTACCACGACATTAAATCATTAATAAAAAAGGTCCAGCACAACGCCAGACCCCATGATATTGTCCTGCTTTCTCCCGCCGGTGCTCACTTCCAAGAAAAATATCTGGAAAATAAATATTCTTTTAAAAAATTAATTATTTCTCCTCGTTAATCAACTCTACTTTAAACGGCTCCAGATTGATCACCTCATGTTCCGCTCCGCACGCCTCGCATTCAATCACATCACCAAGATCATAGGCGTCAATTTCAATTTCATCTACCATTTCACCACAATCGTAACAATTTAAAATTATCCCCATTTATTTCTCCTAATTTACTAATAAACTCCCTCTATATTATCATGGCCACCACCAGAAAAAAATTAGTTTATTGGCAATATCCATTTTGGGCAAAAACAAAAGTTAAAAATCCCTTCCCCGCTGCCATCACCCCGGGTGCCACCCCGTTAAATAAAGATGTTTTCACCCATCAAAATCTTATCAGTCTACCCAAAGGCACCAAAATACACCTTAAACGCGAAGATCTAAACCCACACGGCTCTTTCAAAGACCGCGCTTTGGCTTATCAAATCGCCTACCTCAAACAACACAAACACGAATATTGTGTTATTTCTTCTTCTGGCAAC
>JBAZOB010000034.1:0-9603 GCA_041648895.1 Patescibacteria group bacterium | reverse complement strand
TTGAATGACACACGCCGGGAATAATATCATCAAAAATAATAATACAATTTTCGAAACAAATTTCATATTTATAATAAAGGGCGGGTTATAAACCCGCCCCTACACATATCATTTATCATTTATAATTATCGTAATACTGTTTCGCCTTCAGGGCATCGTATTCCAAATGCGGACCTTCGCACACCATATAGCCACCAACTTTTTCCTCGGCCAATACCTCCAACAATCCTTTCCAATTAAAATGCGATTCATCCAAATCCAAATGATGACGTTCGCCCTTAGCTGAATATTCAATACCGGAATAATGAATGTGCATATTATTTACCACTTCAATTCCTAACTCTTTTCTTACTCGATCAACTACTCGTCTAAACTCGTCTTTACTATTTCTCTTGCCAGCGTAACGCGCGAAATAATGAGCAAAATCAATACACAAACGCGTTCTATTCAATGTTTTAGCCAGCATTATTAATTCTTCCAAATCACCAAACTGAGTCGGTTTACCAGTCAATTCCGGCGCCAACCAGATTTTATCAATCCCCTCTTTGGCTAATTCATCCTCAATCTGTAACATTTCCGTTAGCACTCGATCAAAAACTTGTGTCGGCTCTTGACCCAAATAAAAAGCAGCATGGAAACAAACTGAACGCACACCGGCCATTTGTCCTAATCGACAACTATCAATTATCCGCTGCCGGGAAGCTTTTCTTTTATCAGGCTCAATCGCATTCAAGTTAATATAATAAGGACCGTGTGCTGTCAGACTAATATTTAATTCCTGTGCCTTACTGCCAATCTCTCGCGCTTTTTCTTCCGATAATCTGACACCATGCACCCACTCTACCTCCATATGGTTAAGCCCCAATTCGCTTAACCTTTCCAAGCCAGCTATAGTATCGCGCGGCGCGGCCGATAAAGGCACACCACCAGTACCAAAACACAATATATTTTGCATAATAATTGATTATTCATTATTCATTTCTTCATAGGCCATTTTTCTTTTATAAACTAATAGCCTTGATGCTAAAAAAGCCGTCATGGGGATGGAGGCAAAAATTCCAATTGTGCCCGACAAAATACGTAACACCTCCACAAACACTTGATTAAAATTTATCAATAAACTCCACTCATAACCTTGCGACACCGCCACCATCCAAACCGTAATCGCCGAACCAGCATAGGCTAAAAGTAATGTGTTGGCATTGACCGCCATTATGTCCCGACCAATATTCATCCCCGAACGAAATAATTCATGGCTATCAATTTTTCTTGTCCCTTTGGTTTGATTCATTTTTAATAACTCATCCACCCCAGCTATGATAGATATGGAGATATCCATCATTGAACCCAGAGAACCAATGATCATGCCAGCATAAAAAATGCCCACCAAATCCAGACCAGATAATTTATCCGAAATATGAAATAAATGTGATTCCTCCAAACCAATTTCACTGAACCTGGCCCACGAACCAACCAATAGAATCAAGCCAGCCGAAATAGCTAAACCAAATAGGCTTGAACCAATGACCAATAGTGCCTTTTTTTGGGGACCAATCAACAGCAATGTCGAACCAATAATAACCAGCATGGCGGTAATAAAAACCGTCCAGTAAATATTGTTACCAGCTAAAATACCCGGAATCATCAGCCAAACCAATATGGCGCCGATCCAAATAAAACCCAAGAGCGATTTGACGCCAATCCAATAACCAATAGCCACCAAAATAGCCACAAATAAAACCACCAAAAAAATCAAGGGCCAGGTGCGATCAAAATCAACTAACCCCAATTTCTCTTCTCCATTGACCACTTGGAATGAAACAATAATTTTTTCACCCTCATTTATCCGTTGATCATTTTTATTATAAAGCGAAGCCGTATTTTCAAACTGGTAATCATGGCCCTTTTTTGGCCCTTCCAATATTTTTACTGTCACTAACTGGTAGTCCAAAAATTCCGTATTGATATCCAATTTTTTATCAAGATCTTCCGCCTTGATTACCTGCGCTCGATAATATTCCGCTTTTGCTGGCTGGACACCTGAATCCTGAGCCATTGTCAAAACCGGCACCAATAAGAAATAAACAATGAGCAGATATTTAATAATTTTCATAACCATTTGTAAAAATATTACTAATATCCATTATACTCCTCATTGCTTGCGTTTGCCCTTTTTCTCCCGAGTACATTGCTCACAAGTAAGTTTGCCGGATTTCAACCTAGTCATGACAAAACCGCACACCTCACATTTCTCTTTCGTTGGCTCATTCCACACCGCAAAATCACACTTGGGATATTGATTGCATCCATAGAAGATGCGACCACGTTTACTACGTTTTTCAACAATATTGCCTTTACCACATTTAGGACATGGAATATCCAATTGTTTGGAAAGAGATCGAATATTTTTACAATCTGGATAATTATTGCATGCCAAAAAACTACCAAATCGCCCTTTTTTAATCACCATCTTCCCGCCACACTTTTCACATGGTTCGGCCTCTTTCTCAATCTTTTCATCTTCCGGGTTGACATCCAACGGCTTGGTATATTTACATTCCGGAAAACCGGTGCAAGCCATGAATTTGCCAAAACGACTGAATTTTATCTGCAGCGGCCGGCGGCACTCTGGACACTTTTCATCAACTTTGGTCTCGCCCACCACATCCGATTTTTTAACACTTTCTTCTTTGGCTTGTAAATTTTTAATAAAAGGTTGATAAAAATCTCGAATAACTGGTACCCACTGCGTTTTGCCCACCGCAATCTCGTCCAAATCATTTTCCATTTTGGCCGTGAAACCAACATCAACCACGTTGGCAAAGTGCTTAACCAAAAAATCATTCACCAAAAATCCCACTTCTTTGGGTTTAAATTTACCTTCTTCTTTTTCCACATAACCTCGCGTTTGAATAGTACTCATAATCGAAGCGTAGGTTGACGGTCGACCAACACCATTTTTTTCCAAAACTTTAACCAAAGAAGCATCAGTGTACCTTGGCGGTGGTTGGGTAAAATGCTGCTCTGGAAACAATTGATGCAAATCCATCTCTTCTTTAGCTTCAATTTTGGGCAATAATACATCTTCATTATTTTTGAGTGAGTAATCCCAAACCTTCAAAAACCCCGCGAACATCATCTGCAAACCATTGGCCCGGAACAAACCGATCTCCTGGCCATTGACACCTTTGATATCAATTCTCGTCGCTTCAAACTCCGCCGGTTTCATCTGGCATGCCAGGGTCCGCTTCCAAATTAATTCATATAGACGAAATAAGTCTTTATCTAAATATTGTTCAATCTTGTCCGGTGTCTTGGCGGGATAAGTAACTCGTACCGCTTCATGAGCCTCTTGCGCTAATTTACTCGCTTTCTTGTAAACGTTGGGTTGCTCCGGTAAATATTCTTTGCCATAAGCATTCTCAATCTGTTTTCTAATTTTTGTCACCGCCTCGCTGGAAATATTACGCGAATCAGTTCTCATGTAAGTAATCAAACCCATTTGTTTACCATCAATCGCCTGACCTTCATATAATTTCTGGGCCAGCATCATGGTCTTCTTGGCCGAAAAGCCTAACCTTCGATACGCTTCTTGCTGCAGCGTGCTGGTAGTAAAAGGAGCATAAGGATTACGCTTTTTATTCTTCGACTCAACTGATTCGACAATATATTTAGCATTACTTAATATTTGCTCAATCCGTTTGGCCTCTTTTTCATTATCAACTGTAAACTCATTATTATTGAAAGTGACCAAATTAGCTCGAAAAAGATTTTTGTCATTGTGTTTAGCAAAATCGGCCTCAATCGTCCAGTATTCTTCCGCCTTGAAAGCCTCAATCTCCCGCTCCCTTTCCACAATCAGCCGCAAAGCCACTGATTGCACCCGCCCCGCCGACAAACCTTTAAATATCTTTTTCCATAATAATGGACTTAATTTATAACCCACCAGTCGGTCAAGAATCCGCCGCGCTTGTTGAGCATCAACTAGATTCATATCGATTGTTCGGGGATGCGCGACGCCGTTTTCCACTTCTTTTTTGGTAATAGCCGGGAACACTACTCTTTTAATCACTATCTTTTTGGGCGGTTTAATCGCTTCCACAATGTGCCACGCAATGGCTTCACCCTCCCGATCCAAGTCAGTCGCCAGATAAACCTGATCAACTTTTTTAAACAAATCTTTTAGATTTTTTAAAGTCTTCTTCGCCTTGACCGGCACCACATAATCAGGCCGGAAATCATGTTCCACATCCACTCCCAATTTACTTTTGGGTAAATCACGGATATGCCCAAAAGAAGCCACAACCTTATAGTCTTTTCCCAATATTCTTTCAATTGTTTTGGCCTTCGCCGGCGACTCAACGATAACTAAATTTTTCATGTTATTTAATAAAGATAAAGAAATATATTAACATATACATACTACATTATAAGAAACAAATAATATTTAGCAACTAACAAGCTTAATCTATTTC
This sequence comes from Patescibacteria group bacterium, assembly GCA_041648895.1. GTDB lineage: Bacteria > Patescibacteriota > JAHJAL01 > JAHJAL01 > JAHJAL01 > JBAZOB01. The sequence continues at coordinate 5,128 of JBAZOB010000034.1, read as the reverse complement.
AGCAAAGTCCATTTACCACCACTCATTTCCGAAACTACTCCTTTCATCGCTAAGATATTGAGAGCTGAAATCAATTCCGATGTTTGAACATTGGTTTTCGCCACTACCTCGTCTAAATACAAATCTGATAATTTGAGTAAACCGATAATCTCGGCTTCAAGCTCATTTTCCGGCTTATAAACAAAAGCAACACGTTTGGTCTTTGATTCCATTAGACCCAGCTCCACCAAAATATCATCAATGTCCTGTACTAAACAAGCCCCCTTTTTAATCAATTCATGACAACCAACCGATGATGACCGGAAAATATCACCCGGCACAGCCAACACAGAACGATTTTGTTCTAAAGCTAAATTGGCCGTGATTAGAGCTCCACTTTTAAAAGGGGCCTCAATTACTAATACTCCACGACTCAATCCGCTCACGATCCGATTGCGAGCGGGAAAACACCATGGTTGCGGTTTAAAATCTGCCCCGTATTCACTCATCACCAACCCGCCCCCCGCCACAATTTTAGCTATTAATTTACCATTGCCCATACTAGCTACCACATCGATACCTCCTCCCAAAACCGCCACCGTGGGACCACCCGCCTTGATACACTCATAATGAACTAGACTATCAATACCTAGAGCCATTCCACTTACCAACACTAAATTTTGCTTTACCAAATCAGGCACAAATTTCATCACTATTTTTTGCCCATAACCGCTACAACTACGAGTGCCCACCACCGCCAAACAAGACTGCTTCACGATACCAATATCTCCTTGATAATACAAAACAATCGGCGCCCCATGAATCTCTTTCAACATGGACGGATAATCATCGTCCCAATAACTAACATACTCTAATTTGGCCGCCTTAATCTTGGCAAAGACATCTTTACTATTAATTTTGATAAAATGCGCCGCCACCAAAGCAATCTCTTTGTCAGAAAATCCCAAACTCCTCCACTCATATTTATCTCGACTTTTCCAAGCCTTCGCCAGACTACCAAATCTTTCTCGCAGCACCTTCATCTTTCGGGTGCCAATTCCTTGACACAAAGAAAATAAACAAGCATATTCTTTTTCCAACATAGACACAAAAAATAGTATATGATTTCATACACTATTTTATCTATCCACCTATTAAATAAAAATAAACTATTGATGAATAAATAATTAAATCATTATCAATAATAAATTACGAATTAATGAGTTGTGTAAATTATATTTGGCACTCATATAATTTTTTGCGGACAACCTGTCTCTAAGCGTTAATCATAGTCCCGGTCCAATAGCAGCGAGTTTTAGGAGCAAAAAATTATATGAGTGCCAAATATAATTTACACAACTCATTAATTCGTAATTTATTATTGATAATGATTTAATTATTTATTCATCAATAGTTTATAAAACCAGTCAAACCAGTCTTTCAATTGTAATTTAGCTATATCAATCAAGACCTCATTATTCCTAAATATCCAACCGTCAGCTTGCATAAACAAGTATTGTACCCAATCCAAACTAATTTCTTTATCGAAAGTTAAAATCAAATTCATCTCTTTGTCACCCAATACAGTATTTTTTTCCCGACAAAATATCTGTTTAATCCCATTTTTACTAGCCAACAATCTGATCTTGATAATCTTGATTAAATTTTCCGTTTCCAGCGGCCAGACACCATAGCCCTGACGAAGTTTTAGAGCCAAATAATCAACATCGGATATTGACAAACTCGATGAAAGTTTCTGCTCCCACAATAATCTTTGTTCTTTGTCTTCGATATAATACTTAGGCAAACAAAAACTGACCGGCAAATCAATCGCCACCTGTTCATCCGCCACTGTTTCCTCCACATCCTGTCCTTTTAATCGTTCCACCATTTCACTCAGCATATCCAAAAAAACACCCAAACCAACCGCGTAGACATTACCGTGCTGCTGCACACCCAAGACATTGCCCACCCCCCGAATCTCCATGTCAGCTACCGCTAATTTCATGCCACCGCCCAACTCCTTGGCTTGCGATATCGCCTCCAATCTTTGCTTAGCCTTATCTTTTAATTTTTCACTACGATACAAAAAGTAAGCATAGGCCTTGCGGCTCGAACGCCCCACCCGCCCTCGCAGTTGATACAATTGTGACAAACCAAGTCCAGCCGCATTTTCTACAATTAGAGTATTCACATTAGGTAAATCCAAACCATTTTCGACAATTGTCGTCGCCAATAAAACGTCATATTCACCTTTAGCAAACTTATTCATGCTTAAAGCCAATTCCTTCTCTGACATTTTGCCATGCGCCATGCCAATCTTTACCTTAGTTAAACCAAATACTTCACTTAAATGATCTTTCAGACGAGCAATAGTCCGCACTCTATTATGAATAATAAACACCTGGCCACCACGATGAATCTCTCTTTCCACAGCTTCTTTTACCACTAAATCATCATAGGGTACAATCTGAGTATTGATTGATTGTCTACCTTCGGGAGCTATTTCTAATACGCTCAAATCACGCATCCCACCCATCGACATATTTAAAGTCCGAGGAATCGGGGTGGCACTCATACTCAATATATCAACTGAATGTCTAATCTTTTTGAGTTGTTCCTTGGCTCTTACCCCAAATTTCTGTTCTTCATCAATTACCAGCAACCCCAAATCTTTAAAAACAACGTCTGACTGCAATATACGATGAGTGCCAATCACAATATCCACCTTACCAGCAGCGACGTTTTTTAATACATTTTTTTGATAGGACACATCTTTTAAACGGCTCAGCACGTCCACTCGAATAGAATGTTTAGCTAATCTATTGGTAAAAGTAACAAAATGTTGCTCAGCCAAAACAGTGGTTGGTACTAAAACTGCAATTTGTTTATCATTGGCCGCTACTCGGCACGCCACCCGTAAGGCCAATTCCGTCTTACCAAAACCTACATCACCACACAACAACCTATCCATTGGATAGGGCTTATCTAAATCAGACTGAAGCTCTCGCCAAGCCTCCTTTTGGTCAATTGTCAAATCATATCCAAATTCATCACTAACGATTTCAACAATCTGCTTCTTTTGCAAATAAGGCTCTCGTCTCACTAATTTACGGCGGGCGTAGATACGCAACAACTCCTTAGCCATCTGTTCCACTTGTTTTTTGGCTTTAGTTTTACGTTTATACCAAAGGCTTCCACCCAATCGACTAATCTTAACCAACTTTGAACCAATATATTTTGACAACTTATTCAGTTGTTCAACCGGCACATACAATAAGTCGCCTTTACTATAGGCCACCACAAAATAATCTTTCTTCTGTTCGGCAAAATCTCGAGTTACAAAATCTTTCAACAAACCCACCCCATGATCACTATGAACCACCAAATCGCCTACTTTGAATTCAGTCAATTTCTTAAAACTAATTCTCTTAGCCGAAAATGCACTTTCCAAACGCTTTAATTTAATTCCAAACAACTCACGATCAGTCCAAATCGCCACTCCATCATCAGCCAATACTCCCCCCATCGGCAAAAAACCATCGATAATTTCAAAATTAGCGTAATGCAGTCCCAATTCATCAACCCACCGCCGAAACTCTTTGGCGTGCTCAGTCACCACAATATTTTTTTTATATCTTTTTCGCTCCAAATTCTTGGCAAAATTTTCTTGCCCACCTAAGATATAGCTATGGGCCACTACCGGCCAAGATACTCGAGACATTTCTCGACTTTCTCCCCAACAACCAAGCTGAATTTGCCGAGGCATAATCATAAATTTTTGATCTTTAATCCGGTTAGCCAAGTCCAAATAATCATCGTTAGCAAGATCAAACCCCAACCAAACTACATAATCATATTCATATTTTGCCACCAAACTCAATTTGCTTGCCTTTTTGGTCGAAGAAACTAACTGTCCAGGTATGTTAATTTCCTTTTTTTCTATCACTTCCCCAGTATCATTTATTTGGCTAATCGCAGTTAATAAATCATTATCAAAATTAATTTGCCAAATACAGCTATCGCCTATTGGCTTAAGAAGCCATATATCTCCCATAATGGCAAACTCACCGACGCCGTTCACTTTTTTTACTCTGGTCAAACCAATATCTATTAACTGTTTTGTTAAATTTATAAAAGAAACTTTTTGCCCAACATGCATTTGTATTCCAGCCGAATATTGATAAGACCAATCAGAAAAGAATTCTTCCGAAGAAACCAGCATGGCTCCACCATTATTAGCAAATTTATCCAAAAAAACCGAATGTGTTAGCAAAGATTCCTGACTTAATTGTGACCAAGACGATGGAACAACAATATTTTTTAAACCCCACCTATCCAAACTCGAGGATAACCTTTGCAAAATAATTTGATCAGCCGAAAAAATCAGTATTCTCTTTCCGCTCAAAAGACATTTAATAAAACATGGCCAATAGTCAGCCGTTATATCCTCGATCCGACTCATTTTTTTATTTTCAACAACTGACCACAGCCGCCGCCACGACGTGGAATAATTCCTTAACAAGTTGTTTATAGAAAATACTTTCATCAAATATACCTTGACATATTAAATAATGTATGATAAATTAATAACGAATAAGACCGAGGTTTAGCAAAAAGCCTCTATCTTAAAAAATGAATACTCCACAAACTTGCTTATGGACTTATTAGCTTTTTAGCCCTCCTTTGAAGCTTATATAAGTATCCATTGGCAAGCTTGTACAGTATTTATTTTCTTTAAAAATATCCGATAAACTTGCTTATGAAGTTTTTTAGCTTTTTCGCCCTCCTTTAAAGCTAATCAATCCTCCATAGGCAAGTTATTGGATATTTTTTGATTATAAATATTCTGACAATCTGTTAATGTTTTTTCTAAACAACAAAAAAGTGCTTCCACGCACTTTTTTTTAATGGCTGCCAATAAATCTTGCTCACTGGCGGAAAAATTTGTCAAAACATACTTTGCGCCTTCTTGTTTAGTCATTACCACCTTGTTCCTATCTTTTCCCACCCCCACCCTCACTCGTAAATAATTTCGGTTTGGCAAAACATTGTTAATTGAATCAATACCATGATGTCCAGCACTACTTCCACCTCGTCGAATATTTAGAGTACCCAAAGACAAGTCCAAATCATCATGGACCACCAC
>JBAZOB010000033.1:0-10068 GCA_041648895.1 Patescibacteria group bacterium | reverse complement strand
TTGGAGTAGTTGTGGTCGTCTCTATCGCAGTTGTTGGAGTAGTTGTGGTTGTCTCTATCGCAGTTGTTGGAGTAGTTGTGGTCGTCTCTGTCGGTGCTGGTTTGGGCGCGGGCTTTGGCTCCGGTTTGGAATGCTCATAACCCTTCATATTCAAAAGCGTCTTAGTATACCAATACGCCTCATTCCCCTTCACCCCGCTATCAGAGAGAATCTGTTCCACCTTTTTCAAATACTCATCGCGCCCTTCGCTGGTTCCCAAAAATCCCACTTCCAACAACTTAGGATTTTTTTCCAAAATCTCCGCCGGGATTTTCTTTTTCATATTCTCAACTTGAGTACCATAATCATGGCCACACACCTTGGCGCCAAAGTTTACCCTATCCTGATATGATTTTTTTAATTTATCATATTCTTCTTGATTAATTTTACCTCCAGCCAAATCAACTTTAGCCTGCTTTATTTTCTCCGTAATTTGATTAACACCATAAACAAAACCATTCACATTCTCGATCGGCATCTTTTTTATAAACTCCTTCATTTCTTTACCATTTTCCTCACTGAGCAGACTAACATCCACCGCATCCAACTTCTTCTTTAAATAATCCTCAACCGGCATACCTTTATAAGTTTCCGGTTTTTTTGTTTCTTCCTTGTTCTCAGTATTTTCATCCACCACTTTCTCATCAACATTAATTTTTTTAAAAGCGGAATATTGCTCAATATACATCTTTCTTTCAGCATCAGTCTTACTATTCCAATCATCAACACTCATGACCTGCCCAGGATAACCCCACAACATCACCACGGCAAAATTAGCCTCCTCCCCTTCAGGTATATCTTTTAAACCTTTCTCAGTAGCCTCTTTCACGAACTCATTATCACCAAACATCTCATATCCTTTCTTCATATATCCAGGAATATCATTAACCGCTTTCTCAACTTCCCCACCCACCTTTTTCTGAGCCTCTTCCAAAGCCGTGGTCACATTATCTGGCGTCACTGTCGATCCCTCCAAAACCTGAGTAATTTTACCTGTTTCAGGTTTATCGGATATTACCTCTACTTGGTTATCCAATAAATTTTGATTATCAACTCCATTAGTCATTTTATTTCTCCTTATTATTTTTTGTTATATGAATTATTATTTTTAAATCGCCAACTCATCTTTCTTCCCCATAATCCACTTCTCATACGCCGCGGCGTTTGCCGCGCTATTCTCTCCCGTAAAATATTCCTGTGGAAATCTCTCCAGCACATCCGGTGTATTGTGCAAAACACCGGTCAAAAACATCAGCGCTTCACTATTTTCCTTTAACATTTCCTCACTCAAGCCCTTATCAGCCAATAACCCCTGCCAATTCTCCACCATACCGCCCAGATTATAAATATCATCCTGATTCATCGGCACGGCAGTCACCGAATCCAAGAGATACCGATATTGGTCATTGTTAAAAAATTCAATTATTTTGCTCTGTTCAACGCCATTATTCTTTAATATCCCCATCACGTCCGCCACACCCTGCAAACCGAACTTATTAATTGTCTCTAGTCCTTTCTTTTCTAAATCTTTTACATATTCCTTCGGTTTATCACTCGCCAATATTTTACCCAAGCCTTCGCCAACAAGTGGAATACTTTGTCCACCCGCCTTTTCATACCAGCTCTTCATTCCTTCCTGAGTTCTCTCCAACCATTTTTCCTCTTTTTTCCACAATTTATAAGCACGCAATTTATCAAAAACCGTCATATCACCATCCGTTAGTTTGGGCAAAACCTCGGCCGCGTAGGACAAATCTTCACCCGCTTCCGTCACCAGTTCCGGTAAATTATTCATATATTGATTCAATTCATCGGGTAATTTTTCCATCTTCGACAAATCCGCCAACTTACCCTCCCGATACAATTTCACCAATTCTTCACTAACCTTGGCTGGCATGTCTTTGCCCACCACCACGCCCAACTTTTCCAGCGCTTTACTCATATTTTGGTTCATCGAGTCTTGACTATAACTGCCAATATATTCACCTTTATCATTTTTATACATCCCGTCAAACCGCGTCAGCAGATCTTGCAGATTGGCCGCTTCATCCACCTGGAACGGATTATAATCCACCCGGGTTCGTAAATATTCAAACACTTTACTACCAAACAAATCTTTAACCTTACCACTATCAACCACGCCTGATAATTGCGTCGACATCTCATTGACCCACTCAAACAACCGCCCTTGCGTCGGCGTTAGCTGGCCCTCTTTCACCTTCTTTTCCAATTCCTCCTTGTTCATCTGCCCCTGCACCGCCGATTCATAGGTCTTCTCTGATTCCACTTTCTGCTCATCCGTCAATTGAGTGTCAACTTTTTCGCCATTCTCACTATTTACCCCCAAATACTTTTTGAATCTTTCTTCAGCCACCGAGCTACCATGCAAACTGATATTCTGATATTTTTCCTTATACTCTTTCATCTTATTAGATTCCGGCTGGTTATTGGCCACCGTCTCGGATGGATTAGTTAATTCTTCATCTGTCATCTTCAATCGGCGGTTTTCTTTATCTAAGGCCGCCAATACCTCTTCCCTTTCCCCCTCCACTTTTTCCCTCTCGGCCAGTATCTCCGACTCATCCACTTCTTTTTTCACCTGATGTTCAAACTCGTGGGTTTCTTGGCTCACCACTTCCCCCTTTTGTTTGAAAATATCAATCACCTCACCCAAAGGCAATCCTGTTACCTCATCCACTTTCTTGATTATCTCTTGTGCCGTTTCCTTATTCCCTTCTGTCGGCATTATTGTTCCTCTTGGATCTAAAAAATTCTTATTATTATAGACCATTTCTTTGGATATTTATTTTTTATTAAATCCGTATATTATAACAAACCTTGCCCAAAATTGCAACATTTTTGACACCTTCCGATCATTGATCAATGATAAACAAAAATCATGTTAAAATATAAACGGAGGGCGGGAAAACCCCGCCCCGACAAATAAACCATTTTTCCATTTGTAATTCGTAATTAATTAATATGCCCCGCAATTTATTCGTCCTCATCGACGCCAACGCCCTGATCCACCGCAGCTACCACGCCATCCCCCACCTGACCACCCAAGACGGCACGCCCATCAACGCCGCCTATGGTTTTACCATGACTTTACTCTCCGCTATCAAAGAATTAAATCCAACTTATATCGCCGCCGCTTACGATTTGCCCCAACCCACTTTTCGCCATCTGGAATACAAAGCCTACAAAGCCACTCGCCACAAAGCTGACAACGAACTCATCACCCAGATTCCCATTACCCAAGAAATATTAAAAGCCCTCAATATCCCCATCTATTCCCAACCCGGCCTGGAAGCCGACGATATCATCGGCATCACTGCTCGAGAGATTGCCAACCAGAAAATTCCGGTCATGATCGTCACCGGCGACATGGATTCCCTGCAACTGGTCAACGATCTCACCAAAGTTTTCACCCTCCGCCGCGGTCTCAAAGATACCATTATTTACAACCCCAAAACCGTGCGGCAAAGATTCGGTTTCGGCCCGGAACATATCGTCGATTACAAAGCCCTGCGCGGTGACCCTTCCGACAACATCCCCGGTGTTCCCGGCATTGGTGAAAAAACGGCCACCACCTTGATTCAAAAATACCAATCAATTGAAAAACTCTATGATTTCTTAACTAAAAATCCTGACACCAGCGAAATAAAACCACGAATCAAAGAATTATTAATCAAAAATAAAGACTCCGCTTTTTTGAGCAAACATTTGGCCACCATTGTCACCGACCAACCTTTGCCCAATTTCAATATCAAAAACTGCGTGGTCAGCGAATACGATCCACAAGAAGCCGTCGCGCTTTTCCAAAAACTGGAATTTAAATCACTCATCCCCCGCCTGCCCCAGCCGCAAGCGGCTATTCAAACTAATTTATTTGCCAAAAATATTGATCCCAATAATCGTACGGGCACGCTGCTGCGTGCCCTCCCCACGCTGCTGCGTGCCCCTACCGGAAAAAAATACATCACCATTGCCACCATCGATCAATTAAAAAAATTAATCCCCCAATTAAAATCCGGCTTTACTTTCGACACTGAAACCTCCGCTCTTGATCTGTACGGGCACGCTGCTGCGTGCCCTGCTGACAACAAAAAATATATCCCCACCCAACTCGTCGGCATTTCCATATCCTTTCAAGAAAATGAGGCCTTTTATCTACCACTCCATCATCAGAAGGGCACGAAGCATCGTGCCCCTACCGAACCATCCCGTACGGGCACGCTGCTGCGTGCCCCCACCAACCTGCCTCTAACCGAAACCATCGCCCTTTTAAAACCCATCTTCGCCAACCCAGCCATCCCCAAATCCGGCCACAACCTCAAATTTGACATTCAAGCTCTGGCGCTGGAAAACATTGAAGTCAGTGGTATTAGCTTCGACACCATGATCGCCTCCTATCTACTCAATCCTTCCGCCTCCACCTCCCACAAACTCGATACCCTGGCTTTCAACCTCCTCGGTCATCACATGATCCCTATTACCCAACTTATTGGTGACAAAAACGAACAAATTTCTTTTGCCCAAACAACTATCCCAGACGCCACCATCTATTCCGCCGAAGACGCCGATATCACTTTCTTGCTCCAGAAAAAGTTGGACGACGAACTGAAAAAAAAGAAATTAGCCGAAATTTTTACTCAAATTGAGGTCCCTTTAATTCAAGTTTTGGCCAGCATGGAAAAAAATGGCATCACTATCAACAAGCCATATTTCACCCAATTCAATAAAACAATTACCAAAGAAATCACTCAATTGATCAAAGACATTCACCAGGAAGCCGGTTACGAATTTAACATCTCCTCCACCCAGCAATTATCCGAAGTTCTTTTTAACCAACTCAAACTCGACCGCGCCAAAGTCCGCAAAACCAAAACCGGTCTTTCCACCGCCGCCAGCGAACTAGACAAAATGCAAAACGACCATCCCATCATTCCCCTGATTCAACAATTCCGATTATTATCCAAACTCAAAAACACCTACGTCGATACACTGCCAACTTTGATCAAATCCGATGGCCGCATTCACGGAAGCTTCAATCAAACGATTACCGCCACCGGCCGCCTATCATCATCCAACCCAAATTTACAAAACATCCCCATTAAAAGTGATATTGGACGCTCAATACGCAAAGCATTCATCGCACCAAACAATCACCAACTTATCGCCGCCGATTATTCACAAATTGAATTACGCATCATGGCCCATATTGCCCAGGAACCAACCATGATCAAAGCATTCGCCGCCGGACAAGACATTCACGCCTCAACCGCCGCTCTGATTTACAACGTGGCGTTGGACAAAGTCGAACCCGACATGCGCAACAACGCCAAAACTATTAATTTTTCCATCATATACGGTGCCGGCCCCCGCAACATTTCCGCTCAACTAGGCATCTCCTACAATGACGCCAAGCAATTCATCGAAAACTACTTCAACAAGTTTCCCCTTGTCAAAAATTATATGGAAAAAGCCATCAACTACACCCGCACCCACGGCTACGCCAAAACTCTCTATGGGCGCACTCGTCACATTCCGGAAATTTCTTCCCGCGCCCCGGTGCTCCGCGCCGCCGCCGAACGCATCGCTATCAACATGCCCATCCAAGGCTCAGCCGCCGACATCATGAAATTGGCCATGATCAATATATATAATGAAATAAAACACCAGCATCTCAATATCAAAATCATTTCCCAAGTTCACGACGAACTCATTTTCGAAGTCCCCAATGATATTATCAACACTGCCACCACCTTAATTAAGGACAAAATGGAAAACGTCTGCACCCTGAAAGTACCCCTCCAAGTCGATATTGAGCTTGGCCAAAACTGGGGGGAGATGGAGAAAATATGAAAATCTACCTCGCCTCCAGTAATCAACACAAACTCACCCGCTTACAGAAAATATTTAAAAAAATCGACCCCAGTGTCGAAATTGAACTAGTGCCAGAATATATCGATGTCGCTGAAACCGGCCGCGATGGCACCGAAAACTCGTTATTAAAAGTATTACCTTACAAAGAAAAATACCAATACCCCGTCCTGGCCGGCGACACCGCCGTATTCTTTACCGGAGAAAACTTCGATCCCACTCATGTCCGCCGCGCCGCCCTCGAAGGATTAGATGAATCAAGGCTCACTCAAGAAGAAATCGCCGGGAAAATGATCGATTACTACATTAAACTCGCCAACAAATACGGTGGCCAAAAAGATTTCTACTACACCGACTACTGGACTATCCTTTTTCCCGACGGCACGATCAAACAAACCAACTACCAACGCCACTATATTTTAACCAACCACATTACCGAACCCATCGACATCTACATGCCCATGCGCAATCTCTACCTTTCTCCCGCCACCGGCCAATCACCAATTTTACACACCAATGAAGAATACTATCTAGAATTCAAACCGCAAATTGATGCCATGAAAAAATTAATAAGTTGTGCTAATTGACCATCCCTCGTGTCATCCCCGACCGGAAGCGGAGCGATCCGGTTATCGGGGATGACAGGGGAAATGACTAATTAGCGCAACTCATTAATTAATAATCGATTATTCATTTTTCATTATGTTATATTTTCTCTTCGGCCCCGATACCTTCCGGGCCAAACAATACATCGACCAAACCATCAATCAGCTAAAAAAGACTGATCCGGATATTGCTGTCCAAAAACTGGACGGTACCACCATCTTGCCCCAGCCACTCGCCGAAAACCTGGAACCGCTAGCTCTTTTTACCTCCCGAAAAATCACCATCATCAAAAACCTCTTCACCACCAAAAACCAAGTCAAAGCCCAAGAAATAATGATTAATTATCTCGACCATCCCGACCCCAATAATATAATCATTATTTGGGAACAAGATAATTTCGACAAACGAAGCCAAATCTATCGAAAAATCAAGAAAATGATCGGGGCAAACTGCAATATTGAAGAATTCAACTTGTTAAAAAAACCGGCCCTAATCAACTGGACCAAAAATTACTGCCGCGAGCGCCAAATAAATATCGATCATCAAGCCATAAACATTTTAGTCGACCGGGCGCCAACCACTTTCGCACTGGTCAACGAAATAACCAAAGCCACCACCCATTCACCCGATAAAATCACTGCCCATACTATTGATGAACTAACCCCACCCATACCCACCGAAATAATTTTTGACCTCACCGACCAGATCGGACACAAAAAAAACAGCTTGGCCTACCAAACTGCTATCAACTTGACTCACCGGGGCGAGGATCCACTAAAAATCATCGCTTCCCTCGCCACTCACCTCCAAAATCTAATTGCCGTTAAAGAATTAAATAATCAGCATATCAATCCCAGCGACATCCACCAACAAACCAATATCCACCCCTTTGTCATCAAAAAATGTTTGGAACAAACCCGCCACTTTTCCCTTCCCGAACTAGTCCAAATTCATCACCGCCTCGCCCAAACCGACTACCGCCTCAAAACCGGCCAATCCGACTTCCCCACGGAAATATTTAAAGTAATTACAAATTAACGAGTGGTGCAAAATTAATTTTAATATCATATTAATTAATGAGTAGTGCTAATTAACCATCCCTCATGTCATCCCCGACCGGAAGCGGAGCATAGCGGAGCGCTCCGGTTATCGGGGATCTCATCAATAAGGCGTTTATAATAAACTTAATGATGAAATCCCCGCTCAAGGCGGGGATGACAGGGGAACGACTAATTAGCACAACTCGTAAATTACTTATGGCAACTTGCTCAAAATCCAATCCCACCAGCTCGGCCAGACGTTACGCAAAAACCCGCTAGCCATATATATCAAAGCCAGCGCCAGCGCCACCACCACGACCGTCATCAAAATCCGGCCGAAACCTTTCATATGCCCTCCGTTTTTAAATTATTTCCCTCTCACTCCCGCCCGATTGATCTGGTTCATCATCCGACTTTTCATTCGGTTGGCCCGATTACGATGAATAGCACCCTTGGCCGCCGCTTTATCAACCGACTTATAAGCCCGAGATAACTCTTCTTTAATTTCAAGCACTGATTTCTTTTCACCAATCGCTTTTTTTATTACATCTTTGACCGACGATTTAGCCGCTCTCTTTCGGCCCAAATTTCGTACCCGAGCCTTTTCCGATGTTCTGATCCTTTTTTTTGCACTTTTGATATTCGCCATAATAAAAAAAATTAATAATTAATAATCAATAATTAATAATCATTCATCATCCATTATTAACTATTCATTATTAATTATAATATATATTCCTGTCATTGCCCAACCCCCCGATCTATAATATAGTATATTATAAACAAAAACACACTTCCACTGCCTTTTTTCCAATCACCACCCGTTGACAGAAACAGCAATTTAATGATACAATACAATGTTTATATACAATAAAAAATTCCAATCCATCTAATTTATAATTATTTTCCCATGAACATCGAAAAAAAATCCCCCAAACAACAAATAGTTGAAAAAATAAAAAACGCTAACAATATACTATTGGTCTCCCATGTCAATCCCGATGAAGACGCCATTGGTTCAGTTTTAGCTCTGTCTCATACTCTAAAAAAACTGGGCAAAAACATCACCGTGGCTTGTAGTGGCCAAAACTCAGATAAACACCAATTTTTACCGGATTTTGATAGTGTTAAAAATGAAATAGTCGGCACCAGACAATTTATCATTACCCTCAACACTACCCACACCGGCGGACCGCACAAAGTAAAATATCAAACCGAAGACGATAAAATTCATCTAATCGTCACTCCCGACAGCGGTAATTTCTCTCAAGATGACGTTACTATCCGCGAAGGCAAACATCAATTTGATCTCATTATCGTCACCGACACACCCAATCTAGACCGCTTGGATAAAATATATGACGAAAATTCCGAACTATTCTTTGAAATTCCAATTATCAATATCGACCATCACGGCGACAACAACAATTTTGGCGAGATAAATTTGGTTGACCCCAAAAGCTCCTCGGTTTGCGAAATTCTCGTTTCCATTATTGAAGCCCTATCAACTGACAAACCACTATTAGACAGTAGCATCTCCACTTGCATCCTAACTGGTATTTTAGGAGACACAGCCAGTTTCCAAAATAGCAACACCACTTCCAAATCTCTGACCGTCGCCGCCCAAATGATTGCCGGCGGGGCCGAACACCTGGAAATCATTAAAAATATTTTTCGAACTCAACCTTTACCCAGATTAAAGATTTGGGGTAAAATTCTCACCAAACTTCGCACCAAGCCTAGCCTCAAGCTAGCCTGGTCAGCCATTTCTTTAGCCGACCTCAAAGAAGCCGGCGCTGAACCCAATGACACCAGTGGCGTAATCGAAGCCCTCATCCGCAATTTACCAGACACTGACATCTTTTTATTAATCGTTCAAACAGAAGAACTAATCAAGGGCAGCCTACGTTCCAACCCGCCCATCGATATCAATGCGATTGCCACCGAATTGGGTGGCGGTGGACATTCCCAATCCAGTGGTTTCCGTCTCTATGACATGACTCTAGCCGAAGCTGAAGAAAAAGTTCTCCAGACTATCGAAAAACATCTATCCAGTGAATCAAAACCAAATATTGACCCGACTGTCACTAACCAAAATTCAACTCTAATTCCCCCGGCAGAATCATCAATAACACCCCCAACCGAAACAACCGAGCCAGCCATACTCGATAATAGCAATCAAACCACATCAATACCAGACAACCCCAGCCAACCAACTAAAGCCCCAACACCATCAAATAATAATCCAACTCCCACCCCAGAACCCCTGCCCCCCACCGACAACCTACCACCATTAATATAAAAATATTACAAATTACGAATTGAGAATTAAAAAAAATTATTAGCCGCTTTTGTTATATCTATTTTATATTTAATAACCTGTGTGAGCCCTTAATCAATAATACTGACCTTCTAGGGCGAGTTTTATTAAATATAAAATAGATATAACAAAAGCGGCTAATAATTTTTTTTAATTCTCAATTCGTAATTTGTAATA
>JBAZOB010000032.1:0-10177 GCA_041648895.1 Patescibacteria group bacterium | reverse complement strand
ATTGATCAGGCATGGTTCATTTTCCACCAATTCACCCTGGCAAATAAAACCAATTACCACATCTTTGTTGGCCATGGCCATCTCGGCTGTCTTCTTCTTATATTCACCAACTGTTAAATTACCGGCCGAACTCATCTCGCCCAGAAGTAAAACCCCTCTATCCAATCCTTTTTCGTCGATAACTTTTTTCAAACCTTCAATAATCCCCGGGCCGGGTACGCTATGGGCGTTAACAATATCGGCCCAATCGACGATTTTATAAATCCCCCCACCATATTGTCTTTCAACAGTCTGACCAATATCGGCAAATTTACGGTCCTCAAAAATCAAAAAATCATGTTTCCGGGCTAATTCACTCAATTTGGCTGTTAAAGTCGGTTTAAAATCTTCAATAATATCGATATGAGTCTTCAAAACACATATTTCCGGCCCGATTTTATCCGCCAATTTTAATAGATCAGCTTCGTTGGTTACATCAGCCGCCAGCGCCAGATTAGTTTTTTTGCGCTCAATCAATTCCAGCAGTCTTTGAGCCACTTTATTTTCGCACCGCTCCGCCCTTTCTGACAATTTCAACATAAACAAATCCTCGTGTTATTAATTTATGAGTTGTGCTAATTAATTTTATTTACCAATAAATGCCATTGAATCTTGATAAGGCTTCTTTTCAATCAGCTGATAGTTATTCAATGTGTTAAATACTTCTGATATTTTTATCACACTATGCAGATTGTATCCTTGTGATTTGAGATTATCGCCGCCCCCCGCTTCGCGGTCAAGCAAAACCACGATGTCTTTCACTCGCAAACCAACCTCCTCCAGCGGTTTAATTGTTTCCAATTTACTTTCCCCATCAGTGATTAAATCATCAATTATCAAGCACGTCTGATCAGTTTGATAACTTCCCTCGATCAATTTATCAGTTCCGTAACCTTTAGCCTTTTTTCGTTTCAGTAGCATCGGTTTATCATGCAACACCGAAATAGCGGCCGCGAAAGGTATGCCGGCATAAGGCGCGCCGCAAATTAAGTCATATGGTAAATACTTGCTCCGCTCATACATTTTTTCCGATATTCCCTTCAACAATTTTGGATGTGACACCGTTTCCCGCAAATCAATATAAAAAGGGGAAACAATACCACTCTTCAATGTAAATTCACCAAATTTTATCGCCCCAATTTTATGCAACTCCAGAATTAAATCTTTGTTGGTCAGAACATCAGCTTCTTCTTTTACTCGTTCATCAATTTTGCCAATATTATTCAACATGGCACACCTGTAGATTAGCCATTTTACCCACCATTTGTTCAGCATTGTCAATATCAGTTATTAAAGGTATTTTTTTATAAATTGCTAATTTTCTGATGCGATCGCCATCAGTTTTTTCGCCATTTACATTGTCTTCGGGTGAAGGAATATTTATCACCAGATCAAAAAATTTCTGCATCATTAAGGTGTCAATATTTGGTTCCTTTTCCTCCGATATTTTAAAAACCAACTTGTTATCAACATTATTTTCCATCAAAAAATTATTGGTATTTTTGGTGGCATGTATTCGGCAACCACATTTGGTTAACTTTTTTATCAGTGGTAACAGCCTTTGCTTGTTGGTCGCTCCGCCAATTGATACCAGCACATTTTTAGCAGTCATTTTGGCCATTTTCATCTGCAGTGTATGCAATTCAATAAAACCGGGGGAGGCATTTTGATTAAAAGTCTCATCGCGATTAAATGTAGCCATTTTAACATCGAACAGGGCATATGGCGATTGTAACGCCACCGCCTCCACACTGCCTTTGTATAGTCGCAATTTAACCGTTCCGGTCACCTTGCGATTAACCGAATCGGCAAAAGCATTCAAATCATCCATAAGTGGATCAAGCCATAGACCGGCATAACAATTGTAAGCCCACTCCTGATCTACCATTTCTTTGAATTTATTTTCAATCCGCGTGCAAACATATTTTTCCAAATTCTTGTGCGCTTTAATAATTACCGCCGCCGCTGGTTGTTCATATACGCCGCGTACTTTCAAACCAACTACTCGGTCTTCCAGATGATGAACAATGCCCACGCCATGCCGGCCGGCCAACTCGTTAAGCCCGATTATTAACTGACTTAATTTCATCTCTACCCCGTTTAGCGAAGTCGGCAGACCATTCTCAAATTCCAGTTCAATAATTTCCGCCTTATTTGGCGCTTGCAGAGGATGAGCGCATACCTGTAAAAATTTCTCCATCGGCGGCACCAATTCCGGATCCTCAATCTCACCACCCTCGCAAGTCACGCCCCACATATTATCATCAGCCGAATATGGCTTATCAACCGTATTGGGTATGGGAATATTATTTTTTCTGGCGTACTCAATCTCCTCTTCCCGGCCCATGCCCCATTCCCGCACCGGAGCAATCACCTTCAGGTTGGGATTAAGCGTTATCACCGTACCATCTATTCTCACCTGATCATTACCTTTGCCGGTACAGCCATGGGCAATAGTATCGGCCTTTTCCTTAATGGCTGTTTCCACCGCCAACTTGGCCAGCAGAGGACGCCCCAGCGGAGTGCTTAGAAAATAATCACCTTGATAATGGCCATTAGTCTTGATGCCCTTAGCAATATAATTATTCGCAAATTCGTCTTTGGCATCGATTACTATCGATTTGACCGCTCCCAGTTTTAAGGCTTTTTGCCGAATTTTTTCCAGATCATCAACCTGCTGACCGATGTCGATACACAAAGCAATTACCTCAGCTTGATATTTGTCCTGAATCCATTTTAGCATTACTGAAGTATCCAGACCGCCCGAGTATAATAGAACCACTCTATTAACTTCATCAATCGACTTTGGTTCATACTTGGCTATCGGTATGTACTTACTTTTTTTCATCTATATTCTCCTTTAAAAAATAATTAATAAATTAAATATTTGGCGCGGACAATATTTTCTGCCCGTTAATTGAAGCAATATTTACTAAATTTTCAAAATCATAATATCGACATGCCTCCTGCAGCATGCGCAGTTCAGTCCATAAATCCCCGTCAACAAAGGGTTGATAAAAATCATATATATTGTCCGTTCCCAAACCGACCAATACACCGGCGGCCAACATTTCCGGTATATTGGCGATAGAATTATGGGTTGGCGCCGCCAATTGATCAAGTTGTCTCATCGCCAACGCCGCGGACGGGCAAACTACTACGCTGACACCATTGTCAGCCATCGCCCGGTAAATTTCCTGGCGCATGTGTTTGGGTTGGGCTGATACAGAAATAGCATGGACCGCCGTCACCCGGCCCTGCATATTATATTTCTCAGTATATTCGATTAGCATGGTCGTATCCCGCTCGTATGGATTATTCTCTTGATCGATATGAACATGCAAAGGTTTGTGTAAATTTTTGGCAATCGAAAACAGATATTCCATATTATCCTGATCGCGCGGTCGATCACGGGAAGGCAATCCACCGGCAATATCCGCCTTGGCCGTCAATTCTTCATACAAATTTCTTGCCCGGCTATCCACCAAACCACCCAGGGGCTGAGTGATAATCAAAAAATTTATTCTGTCGCTGTATTCTTTTTTAACCTCTTTGGCCGCCTCGATATTCTTATTTCCCACTGCCAGATAGGTATCCACAAAACTGGCTGCCGTCTTTACTCCCTGATCAATCATTATGTCCAGACATTTACTAATGCGTTTTTTAACCTGTTCGATACTTGAATTACGCTTAATATCATCACTCATGTGCCATTTGGTTTCCATATTAACCATGCTTTGGTCCAATCCTTCTTTGGTAATGTAAAAGGCTTTATCAAAATGTCCGTGACAATTAACAAATCCCCCCCGATCTTTGATTGCTTTCAATATTTCCTGCTTCAAATCCAAAACAAGCCTACATTAGTGTATAAAAAAAATTTCTTTCCGAATCGAAAAGAAATTTAAAAAACGAGAAATAAATAATCGAAAAAAATATAAACAACCGATCACGATATTTTATTTTAATCCTATCTATATGCATAATCTTGCTTAAATATACTTAACTCCTATATTAATTTAAAAAACAAGTAATGTAAATATAAAATATAACTTATTAAAAAAGACAGCGCTTGAGTTGTCTTCTCGCATTTATCCCGCGTCAAACCAGATAAAATTTACTTCATCCGCTCAAAAACATATGATTAATGTATCAAGTTGAAATAAAAATCAACCAATTAAAATCCCAATTTCATTCAGTTTAATAGTATATTTATCAATGCCAATGAAACCAGCCGAGTACCTTCAATCACTATATAAAAAATTCGACCATCCCCTCCTGGCCAATTTTAAGTTGTCGGATCTCGATAACAATATTAACTATCGATTCGGTGCATTTGTCTTGGCTACTCGTGAGGACAAAGTTGTGCTTATTCGCCGTCAGCCGGACAAAAAATTTCCGGGAATAGAGAATTCTTGGTGGATTCCGGGAGGATCACAAAAAGATGACGAACAACTCGACATTACCGCTATGCGAGAGTTGAAAGAAGAAACGGGATTAGTATGTACCCTTCAGCGCACTCTGCTGGCTGAATTGGTTCCCGACCGTCTTTTCATCGCCGTCACTTTTCGGGGTTTAGTCATTGATGGAAAAATATCAACCGATAATGATCCCGATAAAACCACCGCTGAAGTAAAATATTTCTCCAGGAATTCCGTTCCGTTTACTAAACTATGGTTGGACTCGGACAAGATTACTCTTGTCCAGGAAAAATTCGCTAATGGAAAAATCACCAACCTGATCGCGAATAATGGATTCAAATAATAATCATTCCTCAAAGTTATTAACTGACAGTTTATAAAACATTACCAGGAGTGTATTATGAGAGTGTAAAGCAAAGATAAAGACGAGTTATTCGCCGTTTTGCTTCAACGCATTGAACTATAAACTCATATGAAAAATATAATTAAGTTAGCAGGAGTTTTAGTTTTTCTAGATAACCAAGTTCTTTTAGTTCGCCACGGTGAAAAAGCCGGTCATTTGAATAATACCTACGGAGTTCCAGCTGGTAGAATTGAAACCGGCGAATCAACCATTGACGCCGCGGCCAGAGAGTTATTTGAAGAAACCAGTTTAAAAACAGTTGTAGAAAATTTAATCAAAGTGCCAACAGAATATTCCGCGGCCATTAAGCGCAAAGACGGTAGTATCAAGAACTATCACCTGGAAACTTTTTTATGTACTAGCTGGAATGGCGAACTAAAAGCCAATGAGGAAACTGTTCCCGAATGGATAAATATAGACGAGATCGAAAAACTAAAACTCCTGCCTAACGTGAAAAAAATGGTTTCTGATGCTTTAAAGTTAAAGAAAAACAGCTTATAACACTGCATATCACATTATCAAGGAGTAAAAATTCTTTCACCCGAATATGCCTCCTCTACGCTACAGCTCGATACGTATAACACAGCATATACGGTTCGGGGCTCAGCTCGCCCATCTTCCATATTTTTCTCCCGTTGGTCGCAAAAACATCGCATATACTAAAACGTTCTGCGAAATTTCTGTGAACGTATAAAAATAAAGTTTAGATGTATTAAACCACTCCTCTTTTTTAAGATAAATAAACATGGACAATAGTAAGAAAGCAGTTCAAGTATATGATCAAATAGCGAAAGCTTACGCCGATGAATTTTCGGAACCTTCTGAACATATTGACGAGTTTTTGGAACTTTTACCAACGAACAGCAAAATTTTGGATGTTGGTTGTGGAAATGGCGTTGATTCGAGCAATGTAAAAAACAAGGGCTTTGATGTCGTTGGTGTCGATATGTCAGATAAAATGTTAGATATAGCTAGAAGCAAATATCCTGAAATTGATTTTCGTTTAGGTGATATGAGGAAGCTTGATTTCGATGAAAATGTGTTTGATGGCATTATTGCTTCTTGCTCGCTTATTCATATTCCAAAAAAAGATGTTCCAAAAACTCTTGAGCAGTTTGCATCATTCCTTAAACAAGGTGGTGCTATCTACATTCAACTTCAATCTGGTAAGTCAGAAGAATTATTTATCGACGAACCTTTCAAACCTGACGAGAAACTTTTCTTGAATATCATTTCATATAACGAAATTAAACTGCTTTTAAAAAACGCTGGTTTCGATATAGTTCGTAAACGTGAACACAAACCGCAAAAAAAAGAGGAGCTCGATTTTACTAAATTATACATTATTGCTCAATACAACGGTGCCCACAAAAGCATCACATACCAGCGTGTATGAGGTTCAAAAAAAGTGCGTTTATAATTTTCAAAGGTTGCACTTTTTCTTTCACCAAAAATTCGCCTCCTCTATGATGAAATAATAAGGAAGTCGGCGAAACTTCTCATACACGCAAACATTATCTGAAATTTTGTCTGCCTAATTAATAATTCAACTTTAATATGTCTGAAAAAGAAAAGTTTAAACCATACGCCGCCGCCTATCTCGTGCTGATTAAGGACGGGCAAGTTTTACTTCTTAGACGCTTCAACACTGGCTATCAAGACGGAAAGTATAGTTTAGTAGCTGGACATCTTGATGGCGGTGAAACAACGAAGCAATGCATTATCCGCGAAGCCAGGGAAGAAGCTGGTATTGTGGTAAGTCCGGAAGACCTCGAGGTAGTTCATGTTGCGCACCGACTAGCACCTGTGAGGGAATATTTTGATATTTATCTTCGTACTGAAAAATGGGCTGGCGATATTACAAACATGGAGCCTGATAAATGTGCCGAGTTAAAGTGGTATCAAATGGACGGTCTTCCGGACAACATGTTACCAGAAGTAAAACTTGCCCTAGAAAATATTAACAAGAATGTGCATTATGGCGAGTTCGGTTGGGCGGCTTATTGATTTTAACGAGAATGGCAGACAAAACATCAGATAACAAAGAATATCTGGTTCAATAATTTTTCATCAATAATATTAATAAGGAGTAAAAAATCCTTTCACCCAAATTTGCTTTCGTTTAGCTCAAGCAAACTTCAGAGATTCTTGAACGTTATGTGAAATAAAATCTTACAAATAAAATAATTTCAATGCCCTTATGCTTATAGAATGTACAACTTTACACGGCTATAAAAAGATGATTGCAAAAGAAAAGTTGGTTTTTCGCCCGGCTGGATATGCAGTCATTGTTGATGGTGAGAAAATTTTACTAAACAACACCAAAAGCACAGGAAAATATTGGTTTCCCGGAGGAGCCGTTGATTTGGGCGAAAAAATTGAGGATGCAATTAAACGTGAAGTACGAGAAGAAACGGGTATTGAGATAGAAGTTGAAAATTTACTTTCATTTAAGGAGGTGTTTTTCTATTACGAACCGGCTGATGAGGCATATCAAAATTTCTCCTTTTTTTATCTTTGTAAGCCAATAACTACTGAATTATTGGCCGATGACAAAGTCGATCAAGAAGATGAATCTGAAAAACCGCGCTGGATAGATTTGAAGTCGATAAAAAAAGAAGAAATGCAAACTGGCAGCGAAGAAATTTTTCAACTTCTGAAAGAATTTTATTTGTAAAATTTTACATCATCTAAAGGTACTCGTCAAAACATTTCAAGAAAAAATTTTAGATTATTTTAATTTCAAGAGTGTTCAGTGGATCTCACTTTAAATTGAGAATCTAAATAATTTCTTACAGCTAACTTTTTGTTAATGTCATAGTAGGCATATCGAGAGACAAAATATTATTAAAAGCAATAGATGGCACATAATTTGTATTGTTAATACAAAAATATTGATAAATTATTGTATTAGTGCTACAATAAAACCATGATTAAAAGAATCTATGACAATCTAGAAAAATACCTAAAATCAGGTAAAGCCCTGGTCATTTATGGTCCTCGAAGAATAGGGAAAACTACCCTTCTGAGGAAATATCTAGATAGCGTGGATATGAAGTACAAACTGGATTCTGGTGACAATATACTCACGCGGCAAGTATTGAGCTCGCAAAATTTTTCCGAAATTTCCGAATACGTCTCAGGATATGACCTATTAGCCATTGATGAAGCCCAGCAAATACCGAATATCGGGCTTGGTTTAAAAATCATCGTTGACCAACATCCCGATATTAAAGTTATTGCCACCGGTTCATCCTCCTTTGATCTGGCCAACAAAATCGGAGAACCGCTTACCGGTAGAAAAACAACCCTAACGCTTTACCCCATTTCACAAATGGAATTATTGGATCAGTATAATAAATTTGAGTTGAAGGAAAGACTGGAGAATTTTCTAATATTTGGCTCCTACCCGGAAGTTGTAGTGGCGAAAAATAGAGAAGAAAAAATAAAAATACTAAACGAAATCATCGGCTCATATCTTTTTAAAGATATTCTCTCTCTCGAAAACATTAAAAAGCCGAATGCCTTGATAAAACTGCTAAAATTACTGGCATTCCAAGTGAGCAAGCCGGTATCGGCCAGCGAGCTAGGTACACAGTTGGGGCTGAATTCACGAACAATCGAACGCTACCTTGATTTACTGGAAAAAACCTTCGTTATAAGATCGATTGGAAGTTTTAGCCGAAATCTAAGAAAAGAGGTATCCAAAAAAAACAAATACTATTTTTATGACAACGGCATACGCAATGCTATTATTGGTCAATACAATAGCCTTGAAAATAGAAATGATAAAGGTGAGCTTTGGGAAAACTTTATAGTAACGGAAAGAATAAAAAGAAACAGTTATAAGGACAGTTATTATAACTGTTATTATTGGAGAACATACGAGCAAAAAGAGATAGACTGGATCGAAGAAGGTGACGGAAAAATATTTGGCTATGAAATAAAATGGAACAAAGATAATTTTGTCGCTCCGAAGGATTTCAAAGAATCCTATCCAGGTGCTCACATTAAAGTTATCACTAGAGAAAATTATCTGGAATTTATCTGTAATTAATGGACCGGATTGCATCGGATTATGGGCATTCACCCCTTTACTTCCCCTCTGCCCTTTACCCAAAACGGAAAAAGAAATTTGAAAATTTATTAAAACAAGTTTTCTTACAGAAAACAAAAGAATCAAACCGATGCAGAAAATCAAAAAGATTTGGAAGATTTACAAACAGATTGTTTAAAGCAACTTGATAATATTGATCATGATACTGATAGACGATTCAAAATTACAGAATGATAGCATAAAAACCCCATCTAAAAATTACATCACATTACACGATATATGGGGTTCGATGATTTTTGCTCAATTAAATTAAAAGGACTGTGAAATTTTCATCTCCCAAATTTGCCAAAACAATTTGATTTTTAAAGAAATTTTGGCAAACTTCTCATACACGCGGAACATTAGCCACCATTAAAAAAACATTAATATTAAATATTCTTTCAAGCAGCAATTTCTCATGGAAAAATACAATTTTCAATATTGTCCCAAAATCGCGGTCCTTTCGTCAGATAAAAATAAAGTCCTGCTTTGCCGGAGAAAAGGTGAGGTAGATTACAATGATATTTTTTCCTTTATCGGTGGCAAAATGGAAACAACCGACGCGTCAATTGTCGCCGGTCTAAAAAGAGAAAAAGACGAAGAAGTGGGCCAAAATTTCCAACTGAAACTTTATCCAAAATTCAGTATAAATATATTAATTAGAAAAAAAGATGGCCATTCAATGATTGTCTCCTATTATTTAGCAATTCATGAAAAAGGGGATATTGAATTGAGCGAGGAGTATTCCGAATATCAATGGGTCAAGCTGGCTAAATTGGCCGAATTTGAACCAAAATTTTCTAATATATCAGAAGTAATAAATGAACTGCGGCGATTAGAAAAAATCGCCGCCGCCAAAGATTTTATCCTAATTTAATAGCCTTTATCAATTATTAAATAGCCAGATTTTGAGACATAGTTTTTAGTCGCTTGGCAATAAAATTAATTAAGTCTTTTGATTTCCGGGCATTATCATCTTTGGCATGGTTCCAATCAAGCCCAGGATTGGTATTGCCTTCAATAAAATAAAGTTGGCCGTTTTGCCGATCGCGCATAAAATCCAAAGCATAGAGTGATTGTTGGATATCCGCTTTGCCCGACAGACTTTTGACTATTTTGGCCGTCATCGCTCGCACGTCATCGGGGATAGCATTTAGCGGTATATAAACCAGATTACCGCCCTGATGTTCGTTACATTTATAATTTTTGGGGTGAGCAATC
>JBAZOB010000031.1:0-11364 GCA_041648895.1 Patescibacteria group bacterium | reverse complement strand
GTACTAAGATTTATTATGTTTATGGTCGACTGATTAGCCGGTGGTCGGTGCATACCGCTTACTCTGATTTGGATGGTACAAATTTTATTCCCACCCAGCAAACTTTTGATGACGGAGTTCATAATTATTATGAATATAAACTGTTCAAGTATGGTGGAAAAATATTCTATACTTTTATGCGCGCTGAACCGATTGGTAGTTACTATACTGCTAGTACCAACGCCGATGGCACTGGTTGGACTATGACTCAAAGAGTTGCCACTGGTGCCAATTATGATGGACCGGCGATTTTGGCTGATAGTTCAAAAATATATTATGTGTGGAATATTAGTGATGGTGCAAATTATCAGATTTGGACCGCGGAATCTGATCATGATGGTGCAAATTTTACAAATACTAAAAGAACTACATCAGCTTATGACAAATACAAAATTGAATTTGTCCAAGATGAAACTAAATTGTATTTTGTCTGGCAAGAGCATGATGGTTCTAACTGGCAAATATGGACAGCTGAAATGAACAAGGATGGAAGTGGGTGGACGCCAACAAAACAAACAACAACATTATTTGACAGTCAATTTCCCAATTTAATGTCGGGAGAATCAAAAATATATTATGTTTACACCCAGAACGATGGGGTAAATCGACAGTTATGGTCTGCTAGTGCTGATTATGATGGTTCAAATTTTTCATCTGAAAAAGTGACTTCAACTGCAGTCAGTAAAAAGACTCCCACGATGTATATTGATGTAGTTGATGTGTATTATCTTTGGGATGAGGCCGGACCTACAGGTTATGAAATGAAAACGGCAAATGGAAATTATCAAATGATTATTGATGAAGGTACTACTGTTACTGCTTCTGTTCCTTCATTACTTACTTTTTCTATTGATGGTGTAGCTGCGGGTAACGCCTGCGCGAACTCGGGTGGGAATGCGAGCGTGACCACAACAGCTACAACTATTCCCTTTGGTGTTTACTCTGGTGCTCAGACTAAGATCGCTTGTCAGACATTAACAGTTTCCACCAATGCTACTGATGGCTATGTGGTCACGGTCCAACAAAACCAAGATCTGACTTCCGCTGGTAGTGACATCATTGCCAAGTTCTCCGGCACTTATGCCGTGCCTATAATTTGGACGAATCCTCCCGGATCGGGAACAAATTCATACTTTGGTTTTACGACCGATGATACTGATTATTCCGCCTTCCAATCAAACAAATACTCCAAATTTGCCGCTAATATTACACCATATGCTATCGCGCTGGGAACACAGCCGGTAGTTGACGAAGCCAATGTCATTTCCTATCAACTGGAAGTAAATAATTTACAGGAAGCAGGAATTTATACTAATACCGTCATGTATATTGCCACGGCAGTGTATTAGGGTTGAAGGTGAGTAGATTTGTCGGAAGGGTTAATATGGATCCGCTGTTGGCGCAGTGGTTTTTTGAAGTTATGATAGATTATGGATATATTGATTAAGACAATCATATGAATAAATTAATAAAATTAAATTTACCTCAGTTTCTATTAATATTAAATGGTCCATATTGTGCCGGTAAGAGTAGCGTGGCTCAGTATTTGCTGGATAATTATGATGGTATTTTTCGGGCCTGGCGTGATCGGATTAAGTGGATGATCGCTGGTTATCAGGCAGAAAGAGATGGTAAAATTACCGCTGAGATGACTATGGCTCTGATCGATGTGGCTTTGAGTCATGGTTTATCAGTGGTACAGGACCAAGCTATTACTTTGGGATGGGAGGGGAAATATCAATTAATGGCTAAAAAGTATGAGACGAAATTGATTGAGGTCAATATTGAGGCTAGTTATGAGGTGCTTGAAAAACGTTTTGCCGAGCGGGTGGCGGCAGCTAAAGTTGGAGCGAAAATTTCCATGACAGATCCGGAAAAAATGCGGGAACAGTATTTTTATTATCAAAAACATAAAAATAATGATAATTTAACTTATTTTAGTGATCAAAAAACTCCAGTTGAAATTGCGGAAGAAATTATCAAATGTATCAATAATTGATTTAAAACATATGTTAAAAAAAAGTATAGATAATATTGTTTATGACCGTCTGGGAATAAATTATTCGGCTTACAATGTGACTTTGGAGATGATGGTATTGGATAAGTATGTGCCTGGAGAATACCGAGGGCGGAAGGTGATTGATTTGGGTTGTGGTGACGGTAAAGTCAGCGGTTTATTGAAAGGAATATTGCAGCCCCGATCTTTTATTGGTATTGATCGGGGGCGGGCTTTGATCGATAAGGCGAGAAAAAAAATGAACGGGCAATTTATGGTTGGCGACGTTGAAAAGGATGAAATATGTGGTGATTTGGGGATAATGTGGGGTGTGTTGCACCATCTGGACGATCCGGTGGCGGTTTTGCAAAAGTTAAAAGCCAATTTTAATAGTCTGATTATTCGGGAATCAGTGGATAAGAAAAGGTTTTTTGAATTGGGCCATCGTTATAATCGAGGAGATTTTGATAATATTTTAAAACAAGCCGGGGTGGATAATACGGTTGATAAATTAGTCGAAATACGGAACAACAAGTCGGTGATTGCTTTTTTAGATTTTAAAGGACAGAAGAAGAGATGAAATATAAAGAGTACGATGTTATTGTTATCGGCGCGGGGCCGGCCGGGTTGGCGACAGCGACTGGGTTGGGAAAGAGTGACTTACGGGTGCTGGTGTTGGAAAAAAATAAGCAGATTGGACCCAAAATATGCGCGGGCGGTTTGACAACTAAGATTGAAAATATTGGTATGGACCTACGAATGGCTGATGTATTGTTTTCGCAAATTAAAATAAATGTGCCGGGACAGTCGGTAGTGGTGGAAATGGAACAGCCATTTGTGGCCACGATTGATCGCGGTAAACTGGGGCAGACCATGTTGACACAGGTGTCAGAAAAGGTGGAAATAGTGGCAGGGGTGAAGGTTGATGAAATTGGTGATGACTGGATCCAAATTGATGGGCAACGGTTGACTTATAAATACTTAGTTGGAGCGGATGGTAGTAATTCGCTGGCGCGACAATATCTCGATTTGGCAATTAAAAAGAGCATTTTAGGTTTACAATATATTGTGCCGAAAAAATATGATGAATTGGAGTTATTTTTTGCGGCCGAATATTTTAATAATGGCTATGCCTGGATATTTCCACATCGCCATTTTACCTCGATCGGTTGCGGGCGGCTCTTGGGTGATGGGCCGTCACATCAATTGATGAGTGATTTTTCGGCTTGGTTAAATAAACGACAAATTGATGTTAGTCGGGGCTGGTTGGAGGGGTGGTCGATTAATTATGATTACCAAGGCCATGATTTTGGCCGGATATTTTTGGTGGGCGACGCGGCTGGGTTTACTTCCGGGATGACGGGTGAGGGAATTTATTTTGCAGTGGTCTCGGGCCAAGAGGTGGCGCGGAAAATTTTGCATCCCGACTATCAATATGATGAGATTAAAAAGATTTTGGCTGTCAAAAGAAAACAAGAGTGGTTTTTATCGGCGACAAAATATTTGAATCAACCGTTGCTCAATGGTTTTTATCGGTTGTTTCCTTGGTTCTTTAGTAATGATTATCTGAAACGGCGGGCGATAAATTTGTTTTGCTAATTTAACCATAATGGCTACATTTGATAGAATGGATGTAGATTATTAATATTTCATGAGGAGAAAAACTATGTCGGAATATTATCAATTACCAACTTTGCCGTATGGATATGATGAGTTAAATCCATTTTTATCAGTGGAATTGCTGACTATTCATCATACTAAGCATCATCAGGGCTATGTCAATAATACCAATAAATTATTGGAGGATTTGGACGGGGCGAAAAATGGTCAGGAAATTAATGTCAAGGATACTCTGAAAAGTCTGGCTTTTAATCTGGATGGTAAAATTTTGCATGATTTGTTTTGGTCAAATTTGGCACCATCAGGGAAAGGTGGGGAAATTAGTTCGGATTTGCAAATGGCACTGGAACAAGATTTTGGTTCAATGGATCGATTTAAGGAAATATTTAGTCAGGCGGCTAACAGTGTGGAGGGTTCGGGTTGGGCAGCTTTGGTTTACGCGGCCGATATTAAAAAGTTGATGGTGACGCAGATTGAAAAACACAATGTTAATCTTTATGCCACCTTGCCGATACTGATGGTGTTGGATGTGTGGGAACACGCTTACTACTTGGATTACAAAAATGATCGGGGAGTGTATGTGGCTAAGTTTTGGGATTTTGTGAATTGGGGGGAAGTTGGTCAAAGGTTCGCAAAAGGGAAATAAATTATTTACTTTTCATTTTTAAGGAATGAATTATGGGTTTTTGTCTTGGTGGGATGAAAGTAGGGCGGGTGGCTGACGAATATCAGTCTTCCTTTTTTGGTTCTGGTTTGGAATCAGATAAAGGTGAAGAAAAGTACGAACAATATCGAAAATATTTAGTTGATTTTAAAGAGCAGTTAAAAAAAAATGACATATCAGGAGCCAAAGAAACTTTAGGATTTATTGATGGTGTATTAAAATTTGACAATATTGTTCATGATAAAAAAGAGCAGATGGCTTACAAGAATTATTGGGTAATGCGAGCGATGGTTGGAGAGAAAGATGATGCTATACTTCGGATAGGGTTGGGTTGTAATGATAAAGATATTCGGCAAAAGGGTATGGAAGATATTAAGTTGATTGAAGCAGGGCAAAACCCTTGGTGGAAGGATATAGGTGTATTTCAAAAATGAGGGCGGTGAATTAATTTGTAATTTGTGATGGTTGTTTTAATGATTAAACGTCGGAAAACTAAAAAAATTAAGATTGGCAATCGGGTGATTGGTGGTGGGGAACCGATTTTGGTGCAGTCAATGTGTACGACCAAAACGCATGATGTGTCGGCGACGGTGGCGCAGATTCGGGAGCTCGCGGCGGTGGGGTGTGAGATTGTCCGGGTGGCCGTGCCTGACTTGGCGGCGGCGCAAGCGATTGGTGAAATTAAGAAACAGATTGAAATTCCGTTGGTGGCGGATATCCATTTTGATTATCGGTTGGCGCTGGAGGCAATCAAACAGGGGGTAGATAAAGTGCGTATCAATCCGGGTAATATTGGTAGTGACGAAAAGGTGGAAGCAGTGGTCAAAGTAGCTAAAGAGAGAAATATACCGATTCGAATTGGGGTTAATTCCGGTTCACTGCAAGCGGATATTTTGGCTAAAAATAATTATCTAGTGACGGCCAAAGGTTTGGTGGAATCGGCTTTACGGGAGGTGAAGTTACTGGAGAAATTTAAGTTTAAAAATATTGTGCTGGCGATCAAAAGTAGTGATGTGCGGCAGACGATTGAAGCTAATACCATGTTGTCAAAGGCAGTTGATTATCCATTACATTTGGGGGTGACAGAAGCGGGGACACCAAAGAGTGGGGTGGTAAAGTCGGCGATTGGCTTGGGAACACTAATTTATCATGGTATTGGTGATACGATCCGGGTGTCGTTGACGGCCAATCCGGTGGAAGAAGTCAAAGCGGGTTGGGAGATATTGAAGGCATTGGATGTCAGACAGAAAGGGCCAAAGATAATTAGTTGTCCCACGTGTGGGCGAACCCAAATTGATTTGATCACTTTGGCCGGTCAGGTGGAAGAGGCGGTGGCGGGAATTGAAAAACCAATTAAAATTGCCGTCATGGGGTGTGTGGTCAATGGTCCTGGTGAGGCAAGGGAGGCGGATATTGGGGTGGCAGGGGGAGCGGGGTGTGGGGCGATTTTTAAGAAAGGAAAAGTGATCAAAACCGTGCCGGAAAAGGAGATTTTACCGGAACTTATGAGGGAGATTGAGAAACTGGTTTAAAATTATGAATGACGAATGACGAATGACGAATTGCATTAGTCATATATCATTTATTTTAATTAATGGCAGCGAAAGTTTGGCCTCGGTGATGGTTATTTCTAAATATCAGTAATTTTTTTTGCGGCTAGCCATATAATTAAAATAAATGATATATGACTAATGCAATTCGTCATTCATAATTCGTAATTTTAGTACACATGGAAAATATTTACCGATTTATTGTGTCGCGGTTCTTCCGCAATTTGTATTTTATGCTGCCGGCGCAGACGCTGTTTTTGGTGGCCAAAGGATTAAGTTTTGGGGAGATCATGTGGTTGGAATCGTTTCTGATGATTGGTTTGATGTTGTTTGAGGTGCCGACGGGGATAATTGGGGACAAGGTGGGGCGCAAGTGGAGTATTATCTTTGGTGATCTGGTGTGGATTTTGTCCTGGATTCCTTGGTTCTGGGCGGATGGATTTTGGGGATTTGCTCTCTGTTTTTTTCTGGCGGGTGTATCGATCGCGTTCGAATCGGGCTCGGATCAGGCTTTGGTTTATGATCAATTGGTAGCGCTGGGGCAGGAAAAAAAGATGCAGAAAGTATATGGTTATTATTTAGCCATTTTTCCGTTGGCGGCGGCGGCTGCTGGTTTGATTGGTGGTTGGATAGCGATCAATCATGACATGAAATCTTTTTATTTTCTGTATATGTTGATTATGGTGGCACAGGTGGTGGGAATGATCATTATGTTGACGGTCAAAGAGCCGCGGCGATCTTATGCAGGTGAGAAAATTGAACATAAGCCGGAATCAGGCATAAAAATGTTTGTGGATGGGGCGAAGATTATTCTTGGTAATAAAAAAATGAAGAAAATATTATATTTGAAGTTACTAACGACACCTTTTTCCATAATTTTGTTTTATGCATTCCAACCATATTTTTTGCAAGCGGGTGTTGATAGTGGTTGGTATGGTCCGGCAATTTTTGTATCGTCGCTTTTAACGGTGTTGACTAAGTTGTATGCGCATAAGTTGGAGGAATGGTGGGGCGTGGAGAAGGCGGTAGTTATCGTGTCAGTTTTTCCAGCCCTAATGTGGACGGTAATGGCTTTGGTTTTTGATCCGGTGTGGTCGTTTGTGTTATTTGTTATTACTGACGCCGCTGGTAATATCCGTGACCCGATTTTTTCGGATTATTTTAACCGTCATATCAAAAGCATTAATCGGGCGACGATATTGTCCACATTGTCTTTGATGTATAGTTTGTATCAGGTGGTGATGAGGCCTATCCTTGGTTATATAGCTGATATTGATATGAGGTATATGTTTTTGACGATTGCCTTGGTTATTATGTCGGGCATAACTTTTTTTAGGTTGAAGAAGGAAGATGTGGTGGGTTAATAAGTAATTTTTTTATAATTTGGGGAGGATATAAATGCAAAAAAGAGATATTGAATTTTTATACGAGATGGGCACAATCCGCTATGTGCAGCGGACCTGGCGACAGTTTTTGGGTGCAGATTTCGCCAATCTGGCCGAGCATACTTATCGAGTGGCATGGATAGCACTGGTAATCGCCAAAAATGAAGGGGTGGAAGATATTGGTAAAGTGTTGAAGATGGCTTTGGTGCATGATATTTCGGAAAGTCGGGCGGGCGATGTTCATTATCTTTCCAGGCAATATGTGGTTCGGAAAGAAGAGGAGGCGATTGAAGACATGTTGGCCAATACGGCGTTAGCGAGTGATTTTATTGATCTATGGAAGGAATATGAAAAGCGAGAATGTATTGAGGCCAGGGTGGTTAAAGATGCCGATAATATTGATATCGATATGGAATTGATTGAACAACGAGCCAATGGTTGTGAATTATGGAAGAACAAGTATGAGATGCGCAAAAAAGTGAGTGAGACTAAGCTGTATACCAAAACTGCCAAACAAATTTGGGATCAACTCTATGATTCTGACCCACACGCCTGGCATCATAATGCTCCTAATCGTTTTCAGGCGGGAGACTGGAGTAAGTAACAATTGATTTATTATAAGTTAATAAATGACAATAACGGCGCGACAAAAGAAGGTGGTCACCATTGGCGGGGGGACGGGGAGTTTTGTGCTGTTGTCTGGTTTGCGGGAATTTCCGGCGCGGTTGTCGGCGGTGGTGTCGATGGCGGATGACGGTGGGTCAACTGGGGTGTTGCGGGATGAATTGGGAGTGTTGCCGCCGGGTGATGTGCGGCAATGTCTTGTGGCGTTGAGTGAATCACCGCCGATTTTGCGTGATCTAATGAATTATCGATTTGATCAAGGTAGTCTGTCCGGGCATAGTTTTGGCAATATTTTTCTGTCGGCTTTTGAAAAAATGACGGGTAGTTTCGCTCAGGGGGTGGAGGAAGTGGGTAAAGTGTTAAAAATTCGAGGGGAAGTGATACCAGTAACCAATGATGATGTGGAACTGATGATGGAATTATCTGATGGGCGGGTACTAAATGGGCAGGATGAGATCAATGCCTGCAATGAAATTGAAGCAGTGGGTATCAAGCGTAACTATTTGAGACCAGTTGGACAAGCTAATCCTTTGGCTGTTAAACGGATCAAGGAAGCGGACCTGGTAGTGATTGGTCCGGGGAATCATTATTGCAGTATTGTGCCCAATTTGTTGGTGAGGGGAATTGACCGAGCTATCCGGGCAACTAAGGCTAAAGTGGTTTATAATTGTAATCTGGTTAACAAGTTGGGGCAAACAGGTGAGTTTGATTTGGATGATTATGTGGCCAGTATTAATAATCTAATTGGGGCGGAGCGAATTGATTATGTTATTTATAATCAGAAGCAGCCGAGTCAAAAATTAATCGATAAGTACTCCCGGGAAAGAGAGATGCTGGTGCGGTTTGATAAAAAACGATATAAAAAAAGATCATACCAAGTGATTGAAACGGATGTTTTGAGCGCGGTAAAACCTCAATATAGTAAATCAGATGTGTTGGCCAAGCAGCGGGCGTTTATTCGTCACGATAGTCGGAAATTGGCGCGGGTATTGATAAGAATTTCTAATTCCTAATTTGTAATAATAACTTATGGTAAAAAAGTGGCAAAAGTTGGGGAGCAGGATTGTTTATGAGGATCGTTGGGTGAAAATCCGCAGTGATCAGATGAAGATGAGTCGTGATCAGGTACAAGATTGGACGGTGATTGAAGAAGGTGAAGGGGCGGCGATCGGGGCTTTGACGGATGATAATAAACTGATTTTGATCAAGGAAAATCGGGTGGGGGCGGGAGAGATCATGTGGCATTTGCCGGCGGGATATTTTGATCCCGAGGTGGAATCAAAAGAAGAATCAGCTCGGCGTGAGTTGCGGGAAGAAACTGGTTATGAGGCGGGGGAAATAATAAATTTAGCCAATTTACATCGGGCGCCCAGTCGTTATACTCAGATTATGTCGTATTATCTGGCGCGAGATTTACGTTTGACTAAGCAAAGTTTGGAACCGGATGAGGATATTGAGGTGGCCTTGATAGATTTTCGGGAAGTATTAAATATGATTGATCGCGGCGAGATTACTGATGTGGAGACGGTAGTGGTAGTTCTTTTGATTGATCGATATGTGAGGAATGAGAATAATTAATAATGAATAATGGAATAATGAGTTAATTATAAAAATAATATTAATTATTCATTATTAATTAATGAGTTGTGCCAATTAGTCATTTCCCTGTCATCCCCGCCTTGAGCGGGGATCTCATCAACAAGAATGTAATAAACGCGTTACATATGAGATCCCCGCTAACCCACCCCACCAATCTAACGAGTTGGCGGGGACCCCGGAAGGCGGGGATGACACATAAAAAGATTAATTCACCCAACTCATTAATTATTATTTAATCTTATGATTGAAATTATTAATCCAAAAAACATTAATTTGTTTATCAAGGTAGTTAAGGATGCGGGGGTGGGTTCATTGCATGTCATTACGGATTTTGACCGGACGTTAACGCGGGCGTTTGTCGATGGTCATAAGGTAAATACTTCTTTTGGAGCTATTAGACAAGCTAATTATCTGCCGGCTGAATATGTCCGGCGGGCAAATGAGTATTATGATTATTATCATCCCTGGGAGATAGATCCGGACATGAGCCGAGCGGAAAAAGCGGCCATTATGCGTGAATGGTGGACAAGACATTTAGAGTTGTTGGTGGAATATGGATTGACCGAATCAAAAATAAACGAGATTGCCCAGCTGTCAAAATTTAGTTTTCGCTCGGGCATGGATAAGTTTATTAAATTAACCAGTCGAAATAATATTCCGGTGGTAATTATGTCGGCTGGTATGGGTAATATGATTGATCGTCGATTAGCTATGGCTGGTTTTGATTGGGGTAATATATATGTGGTGGCCAATTATCTGGATTTTGATCAGAAGGGTCAGATGAAGGGTATCAAGGGTGAGGTGATTCATTCGTTAAATAAATATGAGACTACCTTGACGCATTATCCCTGGTACGAAAATATTGCTAGCCGGAAAAATGTAATTTTGCTCGGTGATAGTGTTGATGATGTGGGGATGGTGGAGGGTTTTGATTATCATAATCTGATCAAGATTGGTTGGTTGAATGATGAGGTGGATAAGTTGATGTCAAGTTATCGACGGGTATTCGATGTGGTCATAACTGAAGATAATGGTCTGGAGTATGTGAATAATATTTTGCGGGGTATTATTGCTTAGTGAGTTTAATGAAGTCAGAGACTGAGTTCTGGTGGCGACAATATGGTATAATCGGTATAATATTTGATTAATAAATTCGGTATGGGTTTGAATAATCGGGGTGGAAATTTAAGAGAGTCACCAGTTGAACCATATTTTCTCACATCCCGGGCGCGTGAGTTGTTGTCTAATGGGGATTTTTTAGCTTATAACCTGGGCGTTTTATTGTTTAAAAAAATGTATAGGCAAAGAGAGCAGTTGCCTAATTTGGAAGAAGTAAAGAGTGATACAAAAATAGCGGCTTTTTGGTTATTATACAAAACTAGAAAACTGGAATTAAATGGTGATAATTATGATGTGATCAGGTCAGTAATAGCCAGTAACGGATCGTATTATCCGGCAGTGGATGAATTCAAAAGTGAGATGGAAAAGTTTTGCCGAAAGAAAGTATTAACTGAGGATGAAAAAGAATCGATTCTTAGGAAAAATAGTGTAACTGGTGGAGTTCTATTTGAATATTTTATTAGTCTACATTTTCGTGAATTGGGTGTTGATGAGCAAAATAAAGATGACCTGGGAATGGTTAAAAAACCGGAATTTTTAGAAAGGGCCTTGAATTATGCTCGGATATTGACTCAAATGAAGGGGGAGTGTTATTGAAGTGTTTATTTATATATTATGATAAGTAGGAAAGAATAATATTAAAAAGGGTCAATGGGGCGAAAAATTGTCGGGGGGCTAGTGATGGTCATTTTTTTGGGGTGGGGAGTGGCGCGGGCGGCTCGCGTGACAGTGATCAATGATGACGTGGAGCGGAATTCGCCTGGTACT
>JBAZOB010000030.1:0-13724 GCA_041648895.1 Patescibacteria group bacterium | reverse complement strand
GTGGGAGTGACGGCGCTCTCGATGCAATTTTTGCCGATGGCGGTGCAAGCCCAGTGCGATAGCGAAGTGTGTGACGATGTAGAGAGTTCGCCCGAACCAAGCGGCGGGGGTTCGGATGTGTTGTTAAAATATTTGCGAGTGACATCTCCCAATGGGGGTGAGGTAATTGGGCAGAAGGCGGACGCGGCCATCGCTTCTGGCGCCAATAATTATCTGGTTACCTGGGAATCGCTGTCAGCGGGAGTGGCCAAAGTGGACATTTTGTATTCTTTGGATATGGGTGACACTTGGCAGGAGATTGTGACCAAAAATGACAACGCCGGCCAGTTTGATTGGAAATTGCCCAATATCAATGCCTCACCCGTTTTATTGCGAATCAACGCGTTCAATGATCAAAATATAACTTTAGGGTCAGATGAATCCAATTCGCCTTTTACAATTTTAAACTATATTGTAAAGCCGCAGATAACCTCGGATAACGCTAGTGAATATCAATTTCAATTTGTGGCCGTCAATACCATTCAGCCACTGGAAAATGGAGAATTGGTGGAAATAAACGCGGTGATCAAGAATACTGGTAAAGCTACCTGGTATAAAAATGGCAGTTACCCCGTTCATTTGGGCACATACAACCCCCCGGATCGAAACAGTTCGTTTGTTTATTACACCTGGCTTTCCGACAACCGGCCGGCGGAAATGATGGAAGACATGGTGGTACCGGGCGAAGTGGCCACTTTTCGTTTTACCATCAAAGCCGATGTGACCCCCGGCACCTATACTGAAACTTTCGCGCCGGTGGTGGAAAATTTGACCTGGATGGAAAACGACGTGGTTCAATGGGAAATTCAGGTTATTTAATTTAAGTAATTGCCGCGAGTAAAATTTATTTTAAAAACTCCCGCTCAAATTAAACGAGGGGAGTTTTTTTAAAATATTACTGCCAGCAAGAAAAATAGAATCATCAGTAAGGCTAAGACAATTTTGAGGGCGCTGCCGAGAGCGAAGCCAATCAGGGCTCCAGCCGAGGCTTTGAGGGCGGAGAGTGCTTTTCTTTGATAAATATATTCACCAATAAAGGCGCCCAGAGCGATGCCCAGCAGGATAAACCAGAAATTGACCAAAAATACTCCAATGACGGCGCCCAGAACGCCGCCAATAATCCCATACCAGCTGACACCCAGGTGGCGGGAAGTAAGCAGGGTGCTCAGGTAACTAATGGCGCTGGCCGTAAGCCACATGAAGATCATGATGATGATGGTGTAGATACTGACATCCTGGAACTGATCATAAATGGCATAGGCCAGAGCGGCCGCCCAGATTAGAATCATGCCGGGAACAGCGGGGAGTACTTCCCCAACCAAACCGACGATCATAACCAGTAACACGACGATGAAAACGATGATGGTGGTTAACATTTTTATAAAGTGTCAAGTTTATTCTTCACCACCTCTTCAATATTGGTGGTGTCTTCCCAAGACAACATGGCGCTGTTTAAGAAAAGGGTGGGGGTGCCGGGAATATTGGAAGCGATACCGGTTTGTTTTTGGGCATTGATTTTATCGAGAAATTTACCACTTTGCACATCAGATTTCATTTGATCAGCATCTAACCCTAGATCGCCGGCGGCGTAATCATAGGCTAAATCAAGATTGGCTTGGCTACTAATATCGTTGGTGAGAAGCCAGTTATGCATCTCCCAGAATTTTCCTTGGGCGCCGGCGGCTTCGGCAATCTGGGCGGCGGGGAGAGCCATGGGGTGACCATCGAGCTGAAAATGACGGTAAGTATAGGAAACCTGGTCGGGATATTCATCAACCAAGCCGGCAAATGTTAGACTGAGGGCGCGACAAGCCGGACATTGATAATCTTCGTAGGCCACTAGTTGAATAGGCGCATTCTCTGGCCCAATGGTCCAATCGTCTTTCGAAACAGCCTGGGAAAGAATTTGAACATCGCTATTGTCGTTGGTAGTAGTCTCGGGGTTAGGATTATTATTATTTTCAGCTTGACCGTTGTAAACCCACCAGATCCCACCACCAAGTAAGACGATAATAATGATGGCAATGAGCCAATTGTTGAGGTTATTCATAAAATACTCCTTTTTTATTAATTAGAAATTCCTAATTCCTTTCCCAGTTTTTCGGGATTAAACCCAATTACCATCGATTCTTCTTGGTCGTGTTGAATGATGGTGACGGGAACACCGAGTTGTTGGGATTTTTGGACAATAAAAACCCGGGCCGCTTCATCGATTAAAACGTTTTTTTCATCATATTCAATCTCTTTGTCATCTAGCCAGGTTTTTAATTGATCACAGTGGACGCAGGTTGGGGAAGTATATATGGTTATTTTGGTGACCATTTCTAACTTTAATTATTTCTATTTTTCCCATTTATCAATGGCTTCGGCGGCGGCATTTTGTTCGGCTTCCTGCTTGCTATTGCCACTACCTTCTCCATATTTATTATCGCCTATTTTGACTGCCATCACAAATTGTTTGGCATGATCGGGACCACTTTCGGCCACCAATTCATAGGTGGGGGTGCTGTTAAAACGTTCCTGGGAGAGCTCTTGCAGGCGGCTTTTGGAATCGATAAAGGCTTTTTGTGATAATATGTCTGGTAATTTGGTGACGATGTTTTTGATAATAAACTGGTCGGCAATAGTGTAGCCCTGATCGAGATAGATAGCGCCAATGACGGCTTCGACGGTATTGGCCAAAATCAACTCGCGCGTACGGCCGCCATTGATTTCTTCTCCGCGGGAAAGAAAAAGAAATTCACCAAGATTTAATTCATCAGCAATAATTTTCAAAGTCAGGCCACGCACCAATGCGGCCCGCCAATTGGTTAATTCGCCCTCGGGATTAGGATAATTGCGATACAAAAAATCAGTGACAGATAGTTCCAATACAGCATCACCCAAAAACTCCAGGCGTTCATTGTGATCAAATTGCCAATGGGGATGTTCATTAATATACGACCGGTGGGTCAGAGCGGTTTGCAGTAATTGGAAATTATTAAATTTGATACTGATTACTTTTTCCAGTTCTTTAAGATCTTTGGGCATGATTGAATAATCGATTATTAATTATTTATGGTCTTTTTATATAATAACAACATTTCCCTGATTCGTTAATAAAAACATGTAGAGACGTTGCATGCAACGTCTCTACCATAACATATTAAATAACGGTAACTAACTTAGGCCGCCCAGTCGTTCCAATATGTTTCATCCCAGTATTCAATGTCGCCATTGGGGTGGTCATAGTAATAATCCTCATAATAGTAATCGTCGTAGTAGTAATCGTCGTAGTAATAGAAATTACCATCGGAGTCATAATAGCCGGTGCCGTCGTAGAGGATGTAATTGCCATATGAATCGTAATAGCCATCTTCATAGTAGGTATCGACGGGGGCGTATTGTTCCCAAGGCCAATAAGTGCCATAAATGTCGTAGTAGCCGGAGCCGTCGTAGAGGATGTAGTTGCCATCGACATCATAATAACCATCATCGTAGGAATAATCAGGGTAGTAGGACCAGAAATAGCCATCCGGATCATAGTAACCGGAGCCGTCGTTTAATATCCAGTTGCCGTAGTCATCATAATAGCCAGGCCCATAATATGTATTGGGGTCGTCAACATTGTAAGACCAGAAATTGCCATAGACATCATAATAACCAGAGCCGTCGTAAAGGATATAATTACCATATTCGTCATAGTAGCCATCGTAGTTTTCATAGTCATAATATGGCCACCAGTTGCCATAGCTGTCATAATACCCCGAACCGTCGTTCAAGATATAGTTACCATATTCGTCGTAATAGCCGTCACCATACCATTCATTCCAGTACCAGAAATAACCATAGGGATCATAGTAGCCGGTACCGTCATCGAGAATATAGTTGCCATATTCGTCATAATAGCCATCCTCCGGGTAGTCATAGGTCCAGTCGGTACCCCAGTTCCAGAAATTGCCCCATTCATCATAATAACCGCTGCCATCATAGAGAATATAATTACCGTAGACGTCATAGTAGCCACTGACGGGATAAACGGTGGTGGGGGTAAAAGTATCATAATATACAGCAAAGGGAATGGTGGTGAAATAACTGCCGTTGTAATATATTTCCACCCAGTAGTTACCGGTATACCAGTAGTTGTCGGTATTGTTCAATGAAAAAGCAAAATTGCCACTGGAATTACTGTTGATGTTTAAAGCCGTATCAGCCAAATATTCGCCGGTGCCTGTAAAACCCTCCCAATACCAGACGGCCCAGAGTGAATCACCGGCGCGCAAGTTGCTCCAGTTGGTGGAGGCGTGGAAAGTTTTGACGGTATCATAGTACCAGGTAGTTTGGCTGGTACAGCCATTGTCAGCCGTCAAACCATTGCACATGGAAGCGTTGATAAAGGTGCTGGTGTTGGCCACCGCGGCGGGGGTGGAAATGCCTTGCCCCGTAGCGGCGATTTGCGCGGGGTTAGATTTGGGCTTTTTAAAACTTTGTTGATCGGTAGCGCCGATAGGTGTTTTGGTAGCGTCGGTCGCGGTCTTTACTTCCGGCTTGGTATTTTTGACACTTTTATTGGAATCATTTTTTTCTTCTTTTTTATCATAAACCGGTTTCTTTTCCGTCAGGCCGGCAATGGTAAAATCTTTGGCGCCAATTTTTTGATTGTCCAAATAGGCGGTGACAGTGTAACTACCATCTAACCAACCAGTAACCGGTTGGTTGAGGCTAAATAATAATTTATCATTATCGTTAGCAATTTTTTGTTCAGATTTGATCGGTTTGTTACTGTTTTCCTGAGTAAATTCGGCCATCACTTCGTGTTTGCCACTGCCTTCAATCTCAACGGCAAACAAAACACTGCTAATATCACCGTCAAAGCTATCATTGGATTCACTAGCCTTGATAATTTGTTTGTCTTTTTCGGCGGCTAACATCACCTGTTTGATACTGGCGGTTTGTTTGAATGGCCACAGGCTACAACCGGACGACGCGAGTAGCACCGTTACGGCCAAGATGGTAAATATGGTTTTTTTCACTGAACCTCCTTTTTTAATTAATTTCTAATTTTCTTCCGGGACATTTTTGACGGGATTATGGGCTTTAAAAATGCTGCCCAGGACGCCATTGATAAATTTGGATGAATTGGCGCCGCCGTAGGTTTTACCCAATTCAACGGCTTCGTTGATGGCGACTTTGGGGGGGATATCTTCATCATAAAGCAATTCATAGATAGAAATCCACAATAAAGCCCGGTCGGTAACCGGGATTTGATCTAAAGGCCATTCGGGAGCGTATTTTTTGATTAGACTATCCAGTTCATCTTTTTTGGCTTCAATGCCGGCCAATAATTGGTGGAGATAGGTGGTGTCTTGGACATCGGGGATAACTTTTTGCAAGTTACGTTCGACAATTTCTGTCAATGTCAAATCGGCTCGAAACTGCTTTTCGTACAAAGATTGCATGGCAATGATGCGAAATAGATGACGGGAGCCAGAACTCATATAAATTAGGAATTAGGAATTGAAAAATGCTTTCTTCTTCTAATTCCTAATTTGTTAAGGTTATTTCTTTTTTGTCGTCTTTTTAGAAACAGATCTTTCCAATACTTTACGATTGTT
Organism: Patescibacteria group bacterium; assembly: GCA_041648895.1. Lineage (GTDB taxonomy): Bacteria > Patescibacteriota > JAHJAL01 > JAHJAL01 > JAHJAL01 > JBAZOB01. The sequence goes on along the minus strand of JBAZOB010000030.1, from coordinate 8,091 downwards.
ATAGGTGCCACAAACCTGACAAACATGATGAGGAAGCTTGGGTGATTTGCACATGGGGCAGGTGGTGATGGTTGGTTGGGCCAATTTTTGATTGGCGCGTCTTTGGTTGCGCGCGCTTTTGGTGTGTCGCTTATTTGGTACGGCCATGGGAATATCCTTTAATTATAGTTATTATTGTGTTCTTTAATATTATCAAGGATCAAGGATCAAGTTTCAAGTATCAAGTTTCAAGGATCAATTAAAAAGAGAATGAGTATAATACATACTTGATCCTTGAAACTTGAAACTTGATCCTTGCTTTCTACCAGCCGCCGCCGCCACCACCACCGCCACCACCACCGGAAAAGCCGCCGCCGCCCGAGCCGGAGGAAGAGGGAGAAGATGACATGGTGGAAGACATATTGGAAGACATGGCGCTCAAGTTGGAGGAGAAGGAATCAATATCAAAAGCGGCAAAGGAAGAAGCTCCGGCATACCAGGCGGGATGATAGTTTTTCATATACTCTTCACCATATATTTCTTTCATCTTGCCAATCCATTGTTTAACCATGTTGAAAGCAATGGCGTAGGGCAATAGTTTTTCAAAAAGGTTTTCTTTCTCATTGAATTGTTGGCGGTATTTTTCGGCGGTTTCCATAAAGAGTTTGAATCCCTTGGTTTGCCAAAGTAGTTCGGCGCCATGAGTGGTCATTTTACTCATGAAAAAACTGAAAATAAGAATGATGATGCCGCCAACCAGGGTATTAAGGGCGAGAAGCGGGATAAAGAACAGAAAAAAGGAGATGACGATCATGACTATTCCGAGAGCCAGCATTATGCCTTGCCACTGGAAGCCTTGCTCCACGAATATTTTTCGTAGCATCAATTCGGCTTTGACTTGGTCTTTGATGGGACTGATTTTTTTGTAAAACCGGTTGTGCAAAGAAGAGATTTTAACACTCTTTGCCCCACCAAAAAGTGAATTGTAGAGTAATCTTTCACTGGAATCAAGTTGGTCTTGTTTATCCATCATGGCTTCATTTTTGACCAATTGATAATCTTTACTTTTGAAAATCAGGCCTTTTTCTTCTATTTCGGTGATGGTGATGTATTTTTTGACGGCTAAATTGACAATGCTGGCGGTAATACTGCGGGTGTCAAGGTCGCCAAATTTCATCAACATATTAATTTGCATGGGATTAAGATTGTCTGGTGGAGCGTATTCAGCAATAATGGTTTTGCCCAAGTTGGGGTCACGACCGTGTCGGTTCCAGATTAAGACAGAAAAGATCAGAGCGCCAATGGAGATGATAAAAGAAAGAATATTGAGGGTTAAATAGATTATGGCTAAAACGACGGCACCGTTGGTTTCCCACCAAGTAGGTGGGGGTGGAACATAGGGCGTGACGATGCCTTTGGGGAAAGTAATGGAGGTGGTAATGCCTTCATATTTGGCGAGGGGGCGCGTGGCGGTGAATTCGATAGTATTGTCGTTGATCCAATAATAGTCAACCAAGGTACTTTCAGTTCCGCCAAATTCGCCGGTGTAGTTGTAGATTTCGGTATTATTTTGAGTAATTTCATCCGGGAAATAGACAGTGGCTTTGAAACTATCAATTTCCATATCCCACCAGTGGCCAAGGATATTCCAGTAAAATTCATCAAAGTCTTCGCTATAGTCAATCACCGCATTGTCAACGTGATATTTGATCAGGTATTCGTTAACACCGGTGACGGTGACATTGGGGTCGCCAATTTTCCAGGTGATAGTGTCATTATAGGAATCAGTCGTGGTACTATATTTACGACTTTTTCCACTGAAATCGGTAATACTAGTAAGAGTGATGGGATTTTCGACAGTGCCTTCAACTAAATATCTTGCTGTTGATAACGTTCGGAATATGCCATGTCGGTCAGGCAGATCCCCACAATCAGCCGTAATATACTCGATCACATCAATCGATGAGTCGGCATTGACCACAATATCGGTAGTGAGGTCTTTAATGTACCATTCGGTAATTATTTCTCTGGCTTGGATGGGAGAAGGTATCAATAATATGGCCAGTAGCAAGGCTTGGATTGTTTTGTTCATGTTATTAATTAATGAGATCGAGGTTCTACTCCTTTATCATATACCAAAAACTAATATAGTTTAATGATTCTAAAGTGAAAAATCGAATACTTTTTGGGGTTTTTAAGTTGTTTTTAATAATTTATTTAAATGCGCTTTATCATTCAAACATTATGATTATTTTATACATTTGATAATCATATTTATATTTTCTAATTTATATTTTCTAAAAAGGAGCCATTCATGTTAGCCACCACTTATTCTGGTGCCATTATTGGTCTGGAATGTGAATTGATTGAAGTGGAGGTGGATATTGGCAAAGGACAAGCCCGTTTTTTTATGGTTGGACTGCCGGCTAAAGAAGTTGAAGAGTCAAAAGATCGCATCCGGGCGGCTATTTTGAATGCCGGCATTGAATTACCCCACCGGCGGCTGACTGTTAACTTGGCGCCGGCCGATATCCGTAAACAGGGTTCGGGTTATGATTTACCGATCGCGATGGGCCTGTTATTGGCCGATGGTCATCTAAAATTTAATACTCATGATAGTATTTTCTATGGTGAATTATCACTTAGCGGCGAATTACGGCCTGGTAGCGGCGCCTTGTCATTGGCTATTATGGCCCGGGCGCGGGGATTTAAAAAAATATTTCTTCCCGCCGCCAATGCCGCTGAGGCCAGCTTGATTGATGAATTGGAAATCTATCCGCTGCAAAATCTGACACAACTGATTGGACACCTCGCCGGTCAATCCAAAATTTCTCCGTTTCGGATCAATTTAGACAAAATCATCAATCATGAACAAAAGCATGCTTTCGATATGGCTCATATCAAAGGCCAAGCTCAAGCTAAACGGGCCCTGGAAATCGCGGCCGCCGGCGGGCACAATGTGTTACTTTCCGGCCCACCTGGGTCCGGCAAAACCCTGATGGCTCGTAGCCTACCATCCATTTTACCACCCATGACCAAAGGAGAAATGTTGGAAGTGACCAGAATTTATAGCGTGGCCGGTCTGATGCTCGGTCAGACCTCATTGATTACCCAACGTCCTTTTCGTAAACCACACCATACCTGCTCATCCGCCGCCCTGGTGGGTGGCGGCAAAGTTCCCCGCCCGGGTGAGATTAGTCTATCGCACCGAGGGGTCCTCTTTCTGGATGAATTTCCCGAATTTTCCCGTGCCAGCCTGGAAGCCTTGCGTCAACCTTTGGAAGACGGCATTATCACCGTCAGCCGGGCCGCCGGCACCCTCCAATTTCCCGCTTCTTTTATTCTCATCGCCGCCATGAACCCCTGTCCCTGCGGCTATGCCACCGATCCCGACCGTCAATGCAGTTGTACCCCGATTAAAATTATTAATTATCAGAAAAAAATTTCCGGTCCCCTCTTGGATCGAATTGATTTACACATCGAAGTACCCCGACTTAACTATCAAGAATTGCAAAACTCTAAACCAATCGCCACTTCCGCTGATATAAGTAGCCGTGTCGCCACCACTCGCACCATCCAAAATTCCCGTTTTCAAAGTTCTTCCACCATCACCAATGCCGAAATGTCCCCCCAAGAAGTGGAAAAATACTGTCCGCTCGACCCCGCCGCCGTCAATATCTTAAAATCAGCCGTGGATAAACTCAATCTTTCCGCTCGCTCCTATCATCGTCTTCTAAAAATCAGCCGCACCATTGCTGACTTATCAGGCCTTGACCGCATCACCAGTAATTGCCTGGCGGAAGCGCTACAGTTTAGAGCGAGGATAGAGTAATTTGACCGCTTCATCAATAATCGGATCAAATTTTTGGTTGATTTTTCTTTCTTTGACCAAATTGGAGGCAGTTAGCAGGGCATCGTGGGTGCCGGCATCCATCCAGGCACCGTCAAAAACAGTGACATTGAGTTCATTTTGCTTGAGATAATAATTGTGCAGATCAACAATTTCAATTTCGCCGCGGGGAGAAGGTTGGAGGTTTTTGGCAATTTCAACTACGCGGTGGTCATACAAATATAGGCCGGTAATGGCGTAATCAGAAATAAAGTTGGTTGGTTTTTCAATGATTTGTTCGGCTTTTCCAGCTTGATTAAATTTGACCACCCCAAAACGCTCCGGATCAGCCACCTTTTTGGCAAAAACATGGGCGCCGGATTGGAAATTATTGATGACAGAACTAAAATCATCTTCAAAAATATTGTCGCCAAGAATCAGGGCGACGTGATGATTATCGATATGATTTTCACCCAAGATGAAGGCTTCCGGCAGACCGCCCGGATAGGACTGAACTTTGAAAGACAGGGTGATGCCGTATTTTTCCAACAAGGAACCTAAAAGATTGATAAAATCACCGGCGTGTTCGGGTGTGACAATTATTAGTATATCCTTAATTCCGGCTTTGATCAGTGTATTCAAAGGGTAAAAAATCATCGGTCGATCATAGACCGGTAATAATTGTTTAGACGTAACCAAGGTTGATGGGTATAATCTGGTGGCGAAGCCGCCGGCCAGAATAATGCCTTTGATTTGGTGGGACATGAGGATAATGAATAATTAATAATAATATGATTAGTTTGCATGTCATCCCCGCCTTGAGCGGGGATCTCATATGTAATGCGTTTATTTACGTTCTTGATGATGAGATCCCCGCTCAAGGCGGGGATGACAATCAAGAGTTATTTGTATAATTCATTCCACTCGTTAATTATTAATTTGTCTACTCAACAAATATTCCGACAACGCTTCTTGATAACCACGAAGAGCGGGTAGTTTGGTATTTTTAAGAATAGAATATTTCGGTCGGGGGGCGGGGCGGGGGAAATCATGAGCACTGACTGGTTTTAGTTTAACATCAATATTGGCCAGTTTAAATAAAGTTTGGGCAGCGGTAAACCAGGTAACGGCCTCCTGATTGGTCACATGGTAAATACCAATCGGTTGGCTTTGTTCAATGATATCTTTGGTGGCTTGAGCCAGGTCGGGCGCGTAGGTAAAACAACTGACTTCTTCGTCAACAACGGATAATTCTTTATTTTCCGCCGCCATTTTACGCCCGAGAGCCAGCATGGTATCAAAAAAACTACGCTTGGCATTTTCTGACGCGGCCGGACGGCCAAATAGGCGGGCCAGGCGGATAATATAATATTTATCGCCGCTTTCTTGGACAGCTTGTTCGCCCAATAATTTGGAATGACCATAATTGGAAATGGGGTTGGGTTCATCATTTTCCATAAATTCAGGCTTATCTTTATGGCCACTGAAAACGTAGTCAGTCGAATAATGGACAAAAATCGCGCCCAGCTCTTTGGCAATGGCGGCCAAATTGCCAGGCGCCTGACCGTTTAATAATTTTGCCTTTTGATATTCAATTTCGTCATTTTCGCATTGGTCAACGTTATTATACGCCGCCGCATTAATGATAATATTTGGCATCAAACTTGAAACTTGATCCTTGAGACTTGTCCGCCCGGGGCGGAATCCTTGAGTAATATCAATTTCATTTCGATCCCAACCAATTACTTTGTATTGATCATCCCCACTAAATAACCGGACCAGCTCTTGCCCAAGCATGCCCTGACTGCCGATGATTAATATTTTTTGGGACATAAATAAATAATAATTAGTGAGTGGTGTGAATTAATGTCTTTATGTGTCATCCCCGCCTTCCGGGGTCCCCGCCAACTCGTTAGATTGGTGGGGTGGGTTAGCGGGGATCTCATATGTAACGCGTTTATTACATTCTTGTTGATGAGATCCCCGCTCAAGGCGGGGATGACAGGGGAAATAACTAATTAGCACAACTCATTAATTAGGAATATTCCGCCACCAATTTTTATGGTCTCGATACCATTTAATAGTCAATGCTAGCCCAGTGTCAAAATCCACCGTCGGTTGCCAGCCGAGCTCGTTTTTTATTTTGGAAAAATCGATGGCGTAGCGTCGGTCGTGGCCGGGACGATCAGTGACATATTCGATCATATCTTCACTTTGGTCTAATTGATTGAGTATTTTATTGGTTAATTGCTCGTTGGTCAATTCCTGGCCACCGCCAATACAGTAAGTTTGACCAATCCGACCGGAATGAATGATTTTATCAATGGCGCGACAATGATCCTCCACATAGAGCCAATCACGAATATTTTGGCCATCACCATAGAGCGGTATTTTTTTACCTTGTAAGAGACTGGTAATAAATAAGGGGATGATTTTTTCGGGAAAATGGTAGGGGCCGTAGTTGTTGGAACAATTGGAAATAGTGATGGGTAGCTGGTAAGTATGAAAATAGGCTCGGACCAGGTGGTCGGAAGCGGCTTTGGAGGCGCTATAGGGACTGTGTGGGTCGTAAGAAGTATTTTCATTGAATGGTGGATCGTCGGGGCCGAGCGAGCCAAAAACCTCGTCGGTGGAAATATGGTGGAATCGTTTTAAACCATTACGCAAAGCGGCTTCCAATAAAGTATGGGTGCCAACCACATTGGTTTGAATAAAAGCCGATGAATCTTTGATGGAGCGGTCAACATGCGACTCGGCGGCGAAATGGACAATGATATCGACTTCTTTAACTACACTATTAACTAATTGCTGGTCACCAATATCACCTTTAATGAACTGATAATGAGGATCACTGGCGATCGACTTTAAATTATCCAAATTGCCGGCATAGGTTAAATTATCCAGATTAATAATTTCATAATCAGGATAATTTTTGATGATGTAGTGAATAAAGTTGGAGCCAATAAAGCCGGCTCCACCGGTGATGAGAAGTTTCATAATTATTTATTTTTTGTCTCCCAATCAAACCCAATGTTGGGGTCGTCAAAGGCAATTCGTTCTTCATCGCGATTCTCCGGGTCGTAGGCGGCGGAGGTGTGATAAAAAAGGGTGGCGGGTTGGTGGCCTAAAACGCGATAGCCGTGGGCGACGTGGGGGGGGATTAATATTAATAATGGATTGTCTTCGCCGGCGTAAATAACCTGGGTTTCCTGATAAGTGGGCGAGTCTGGTCGGAGATCATGTAAGACAATTTGGATGTTGCCGGCCACCGGGAACCAGATATCATATTGTTCTTTATGCCAATGAAAAGCCTTAATGACGCCGGGATAAGTTTGGGTATAACTAGTTTGTTTAACTTCAATAAATGTATCCTCCCCCAGCTTAATAATTTCACTAAAAAATCCCCGGTCGTCGCTGTGACGAACAATTTTTTTAATTGTAACGCCGTTAATCATTTTTTAATATTTAATGTAATTTCAATTATTTATATTATAGCAAGAAAGGGGCTTTCCTCCCCACGCTGAAATATTCAAATCCTAGATTTTTCATCTGATCGGGCGAATAGAGGTTGCGGCCGTCAAAAATAACGGGGGAACGCATTTGACTTTTAAGGAAGGCAAAATCTGGGGTTTGGTATTGGGGCCAGTTGGTGACAATGATTAGACTATCGACATTGTCGATGGTATCAAGATGGTCGGGGTAATAGGTAATTTTGTCCGAGAAAATGGCGCGGGCGGCATTGATGGCTTGCGGATCACTGACTGAGACTTGGGCGCCGGCGGATAACAGTCGATTGATGAGTAAAATGGCGGGTGAGCTCCGCATGTCGTCGGTACCGGGTTTGAAAGCTAAACCCCAAATAGCTATTTTTTTATCTTTTAATTGTCCGGTAAAATAATTATTTATTTTATGAAATAAACTGTGCTGCTGATAGTCGTTAACTTGAGCCGCGGCCGGAATGACCCGGAGTTGATGATCGTGCGCTTGGGCGACATGAATTAGGGCTTGAATGTCTTTGGGAAAACAGGAGCCGCCATAACCCAGGCCGGCCTGTAAAAAATCGGGGCCGATGCGTTGATCGGTGCCAATGCCTTGTCGGATATATTCAATATCACCACCGATTTTTTCACAGAGATCGGCTAGATCATTCATAAAGGAGATGCGGGTGGCCAGCATGCAATTGGCGGCATATTTGGTCAGTTCGGCACTGATCGGATCCATGACCAGTAAAGGGACATTTTGTTGCTCAAAAGGCTCATACATTTTTCTAATGATATTGAGAG
>JBAZOB010000029.1:0-15584 GCA_041648895.1 Patescibacteria group bacterium | reverse complement strand
CCGGAATCAATCAACCTGCAAACCCAATACTACCAGGCCCTGGGCGTGAGCGAATCACTGCCCCAATTCCGCGCCCGCTTGATCGCCAAAATTGACGCTGCCGCGACTAGCAATCCGCTCACCAAAAAAGTTATCAATGCCTATCAAAATACCACTCTACCATTGGTGGCAGTGGTTAATCCCAACCCGGACTTCAACCAATTTATCACCAATAATCAACAAAACAACTATGACACCGCCTATGAATTTTCCGATCAAGCCACTCTACCATCTAGCATGGGCGCGCAGCCGAGCGCCCCTACCGATACTATCACCATCAACAACACCCTGGCCGAAATCCAACTTGATCCTAATTCAGTTCACGTCACCCCGGCCGCCAGTTTGAATTGTCAAAATGAAAACTTGCCCGCCAACCCCATAACTGATTACCAGAACGTTTCCGGCGGCGGCACCGGCCTCACTACCGGCCAAACTTACTATATTTATCCCAAAATTGATCTCGCCGAAATATTGGTCCCCGGCCTCCGCGCCAACAATTATCAAAACCAGACCGGCAAATTCAAATATCTGGAGACCACCACCAATATTGTTCATAATTCATACCAAAATCCGATCAACATCAATATTATTGAATCTGGTACGGGCACGCTGCTGCGTGCCCCCAACGACACCAATCCCCTCCAGACCGCCATGGCCCAAAAATATCAACAGGGCAATGGCACCCAAGATTTACTGGCCCAGATCGGCGGCACGCCCTTTATTTTTTCCACTCTCAACTCTCTTTCCGCCGGCCACCCGGACCAAAATATACAGAACCTGGCCCAAGCCGGCTACATCACTACCACCACCCGCCTCTCCAATCTCGATCTCACTGGCATTCTCAATCTCGATACCGACAACGCTGACCTGGCTGATTTTATCAACACCATGGGCATATTCAAATCATTGCCCGATCACAATGTCCCGGCCGGTATCAATGAAGCCATCGGTTTAGTCCAACAAAATAATACTTTAACCAATATCACCAATACCTCCAGCACCATTGATCTGCCAACCATTGTCACTGAATTACAAGCCGGCAATTTCCACCCCCTTCTCGGTGAAATTCCCCTCCTGCAAGAACACCTGAAAGCGCTCTACCCCACTCTCGGAGAGACTACTATCAATAATCTTCTTCGCCAGCTGCAACGCCCCACTTTCGACAGTCTTACCGACCTGGTTCTGGCCATGATTTCCCAGACCATCTCCAGCCAAACCGGACTGGATTACCAAAGCGCCTTCAATATTGTCAGTCAGGATCTAGATGGTTATCCCCCCACCGCCGACAATTTATACCGTCTGCTCTCCAATCCTAGTACGGGCACGCTGCTGCGTGTCCCTACCGGCAATCCCGAATTCCTCACCGCCATTGACCAACTTTATCAACACGAAGAGCAGTCAGAAATAAGTCCAACCCAAATAAATAATTTTATTGGCATCTACCAATTCTTTTCCTCGATTGTCGGCCAAACAAAAATCAATAATTGGTTTGCCGACCAGGGTGGCATAACCGAAGTTGTCTTAAATCAAGACAGCAATACCATGGCTCACAATTTATTTACCTCTTTCCGCTCTGCTATCAAAAATTATCTGACCACCAATGGATACAATAATTCTATCAACATTGATGACCTGGAAAACCTGATCAATAATGATTTAGATAAATTTCTGACTGACACTTCCACCCATATTTTCCAAAATAATTATCTATCAGATTATCCGGAATTATCCGATAGCGTCCAAAACCTGCAAGACGGCCAGATCTCCACTTGCGAATCGATCAGTCTCCTAAATAATTTTGACAATTTCCTCAATAATATTCCCAGTATTTCACTACCCAGCGACAATCCCAATCCTGACAACAATCCTACCCCACCCACTGACGACAACAGCCAGGACCCTCAATTTGATGACCTGCAACAATTCTTTCAAGGCCCGGATCCCACTCAATTTGGCGACTATTTAGATGGCATCTCCCCCGATAAACTTTTCTCCGCCTGCCGCCAAAAAATCGCCCGCGACAATATTGTCCACTTGACCGATATCATCACTTCTTTTTACAAAAACAAACGCACTCTCAATATCTACGGGATTGATTATGACAATGACGGCCAATTAACCGGCACCGACCAGGACAATGCCGATTCCATCTTAACTTCTTTCTATCCCCACCAGGTTTTCTCCGATTTCGTTTCTGAAGTCCTCGATATCATCTCCGAACCCGTCGCCAAAATATTTGATTATGTCTGGCCCAAAGACACCACCGGCGTTTCCGATATCAATAAAAACAACGACATTTGGACCAATGACTGCGACGACCGCGACAATGATTATCTAGCCACCTGCAAACAGTTTATCCATGTTAGTTTTTGAGATATAATATATACTTGATCCTTTTAAAAAACACTATGAACGACGAAGCAAACATTACCGGTGGCGATACACCACAACGCATCCAACAAAAAATGCGGGAAGAAGTTGAGGCCGCCAAACAAGTCATGGCCATTCAACAAAAAGCCAAAGAAATTGGCGCCGGCAAAGCCAAAAAAGTGGAAAAAACCGTCGAGACTTTTCGCCATGAAGAGGAAGAAAAAATCGCTCAGGCCAAAGCCAAAAAAAATAATCTACCCTACATCAACCTCATGAACTATCCCGTCAGTCCCGACGTGCTGGCTTTGATCCCCCGCGATATTGCCGCCAAACACCGGGCGGTACCTTATCTTAAAGCCTCCAACAAAGTCCGCATCGCCGCCGTCGAGTTCAACCAGGCCACTCTGGAAGTACTCAAACAATTCCAGGACGCCACCGGCTATGAATTCCTCGTCAGCCTGGCCTCTGATTCCAGCATCGATTACATTATCAAGTTATACGATATTCTCGTCCCCGAACTATCCGATACGGCCAAAATTGATATCACCGCCGAAGACGAAACCAAATTTGAACAACAGATTTCCAACCTGGAAGATCTTAAAAATAAAATCAAAACCGTTTCCACTACCGAACTGGTGGATATCATCCTCACTGGCGCCGTTAAAATTGGCGCTTCCGATATTCATATTGAACCAACCGAAAATCAAGTACGCCTCCGTTATCGCTTAGACGGAGTACTGCAAGATATTGCCTTTCTCGATAAAGTGGCCTTCAAACCACTGTTATCCCGTATCAAATACCTCTGCAAAATGAAAATAGATATCCACAATATCGCTCAAGACGGCCGCTTTTCCATTACCGCCGGCAATTCCAAATATGACATTCGTGTCTCGCTTCTCCCCACCCTGCACGGTGAATCCACCGTCATGCGTCTCTTGGAACAAAGTGAAAAATTTATCACTTTGGCCGACCTCGGCTTTCCCGACGATATAAATCTGGCCATCAATTCCGCCATTCACAAACCCAACGGCATGATCCTCAACACCGGCCCCACCGGTTCTGGTAAAACTACCACTCTCTACGCCATTTTACAGGAATTAAATGAACCGGGCTCAAAAATAATCACCCTGGAAGATCCAGTCGAATACCGCATTACCGGCATTACCCAAAGCCAAATCGACGCCGAACGCGGCCACACTTTTGCCAAAGGCCTCCGCTCCATTCTCCGCCAAGACCCCGACATTGTCCTGGTGGGTGAAATCCGCGACTCCGAAACCGCCCAGATTGCCACCCAGGCTTCTCTCACCGGTCACCTGGTTTTATGCACTCTCCATACCAACAACGCCGCCGGCGCCCTGCCCCGTTTGATCGAAATGGGTGTCAAACCCTACCTGATCATCAGTTCCATCAATCTGGTGATCGCCCAACGTCTGGTCCGCAAAATCTGCCCACAATGCAAAATAGAATACGAACCCGACCAACTGGTCCGCGAAGAAATGCAAAAACTATTTGACCAAATCCCCGACTTCAAACGTCGCGGCCACGCTTCTATCCCCACCAAATTATTCAAAGGCCAAGGCTGCCCCACCTGCAATAACACTGGTTTCAAAGGCCGAATCGCCGTTATTGAAACCTTCGTCGTCACCCCCAAAATTGAAGAAGTCGTCCTCAAACAGTTAGCTCTTTCCACCCTCCAAAAAGTAGCTACCGAAGAGGGCATGCTCACCATGGAACAAGACGGCCTCCTCAAAGTCCTCTCCGGCATTACCACCATCGACGAAGTCTGGAGCGTGACGAAAGAATAATTACAGACATTGATTAATTGACTCTAACAATTTCTGTGTATCCAGATCGGTCGAATCAATTTGTTCGGCCATTTTGACATATGACAAAGCCTCTCCACAATCGCGGCCAGCCAGATATGTATAAGCATAAACCTGATATAAATCTTTCTGATCCAAAGTCGTACCATCCACATTGGATAAATAGGCCCGCGCCCAACCGGGCCAACCCATATCAGTTAAGACTTGAGCCGATTGAATAAAATAAGTATCCCCCACCAAACTCTCCAACGCCAATACCTGAACCCGCAATTGTTCCTCGTCATCGCCCCAACTTGACCAATTGGTCATTTTATCAATCTGCTCCCAGTCAGCCAAGACAATATTCAGCGCCAACTCCAATTGAAGAGACAAATCGCTCCGATAATTTTTATTGCCCGCCTGGCGCAAATAGTCATTTACCCCACTCCAATTTCCCTCGTCGCCCGCCATCACCGCCATCATGACCAAAGCCTGACCCTGATCTTGCGGATCAGAGTCTTTTGACATCTGACCGAAATACTGCCAAGCCACTTCATATTCCTTATTTAAAAAAGCCAATCTTCCCTCTTCAAAATTCACTCGATCATTGGCCCAGCCTTGTGCCACCAGCCAATCCAATTCATCTGTTGCCCGAGCATCGTTCAATTCCAACAGTAATATCGCTCTCTCCTGGCGATAACTCGGATAATCCAAGCCCATAAAATAGGCTTTTTCCAATTCCCACAACGCCATGCTGTCATTTTTTTTCACCAACCGATCCGCCTGCTGCAAGTAACCGGCAATTACCGTCGTTCGATAAGGTTTACTTAATTCCCACGCCCCCGCCCCCGCCGCCACCACCAAAAAAAACAGTAATAAACCGTAAATAACTTTGTAAAATATATTTTTTTTCGTCATCAATTAAAAATAAACTTAACTAACAATAAAAACTGTCATCCTGGAAAGAAAGCGATAGCGCTTCTTATCCAGGATGAAAACTACATTCCCAAGCTGCTCAACCTCGCCCGATAAACCGCCAACTTGCTTTCCGCCTCCGTCAGATTATCCCGATCCCGCTCTACCACTTCCGCCGGCGCGTTAGCCACGTAATTTTTATTGGCCAATTTTTGCTGCACGGACTGGATGTATTTCTCCAATTTTTCTATCTCGGCCACATACTTATCTTTAGCTTTATTCAAAGCCTCCGGCGGAACAGCAATCCCCACATCCGCCAAAGCACTTGCCACCACTACCATACCGGCCGATAATTTATCCACCAGCTCCATCTGCCCCACATTTTTAATTAAAATCCGACATATACGCACGCAGTCAGCTTGATATTCACTGTCAACATTAAATTTAATAAATAATTTAATATCTTTTTCATGCTGCCAATCAAAATCATGCAACATTTTTCTCGTACTATCGACTACAACTTGAATAGCATTAAAATTACTCACCAGGGGCAATGTCTGAATATCTTTTTCTCGATCATCAATCTGATCACCAACCAGCCAACTAGCTTCAATTAATTTACCCCACTGACCCTGACCCACGTTTTCCCAAATCACCTCAGTCACATAGGGAGCAAAAGGATGCATCAATACTAAAACGTTAGACAAAACATAAAGCAAAACCGAGTGCACCACTTTTTTTCTTTCTCGATCATCACCAAACAAATCTCCTTTCACAATTTCCACATACCAATCAGCCAAATCATGCCAAATATATTCCTGCAATAACTCCACCGCCAAACTCAAGCGATAATCATCCATCATCCTAGTATCCCGATAAGTAACCTCATCTAATCTATCCAATATCCAACGATCTTCCAATCGTAATTCCATTTTCTCCAAATCGGCTATATTTATTCTTTTTCCATCATAATCATCATCTAAATTTGTCAACACAAACCGGGAAATATTCCACAGTTTATTCACAAAATTACGCTGCCCAATAATCTTTTCCTCCCGCAGGTGCATGTCATTACCGGCCGGATTGGCCACTAGCAAAGATAACCGCAACGCGTCAGCGCCGTATTTTTCAATCACTTCCACCGGATCAATCCCTGTTCCCGATGATTTACTCATTTTTTTACCCTTTTCATCCACCAACATGCCATGGAAATAGACTTTTTCAAAAGGAATCTCTCCCTGTAAATAAGTGGTCATCAAAATCATGCGGGCCACCCAAAAAAAGATGATGTCATACATCGTTTCCAAAAGCTGCGTCGGATGAAAATATTCCAGATCTTTCGTCTCATCCGGCCAACCCAAGGTGGAAAATGTCCACAATGACGAAGAAAACCAGGTGTCCAAGGTGTCTTCGTCTTGGATCCACTCCCCATCACTGGGCGGATGATTGCCGATATGGATATTGGCATTATTTCGTACGGGCGGTCCCATGTGTCCGCCCTTCCTGTGCCCGCCCCCCGGGTCGAAATGCGGGTCGACACATGGGTCGAAATGCGGGTCGACACATGGGTCGACCCCTACAATATTATCCTTTCGATACCAAACCGGAATCCGATGCCCCCACCAAATTTGCCTCGATATACACCAATCCCGTAAATTTTCCATCCAATTAAAATATACTTTTTCCATTCGTTTCGGCATAAATTCAATCAAACCACTCCTCACCACATGCAACGATACATCTTTCAAAGAATATTTTCGACCCGCTTCCAAATCCAGTTCATCAAAATTCCATTTACTCACTTTTTTATTCACATCCACAAACCATTGCTCACTAGTCAATGGTTCTACCGCCGTACCACAGCGATAGCATACCGACAAACTATGATTGATTTCCTGTTCGTCAGCAATCAATCCCTTTTTCCGCAAACCCGCCACCACTTTGGCTCGCGCCTCTTTGACAGTCAACCCGGCATATTCTTTTCCCGCCGCCTCATTCATTTTCCCTTGCTCATCAATAATCTTGATTATTTTTAAACCATGTTTGGTGGCCATTTCAAAGTCCACCTGACTATGCGCCGGTGTCACTCCCAAAGCTCCCGTCCCAAAATCTTTCTCCACCCCAGGATCGGCAATCACTTTCAATTCCAATTTTTGTCCACAAAAATCAGCCGTCAGAGTTTCGCCAATAAATTTATGGTAACGCTCATCATCAGGATGGACCGCCACGGCCGTATCAGCCAGCTTGGTTTCTGGCCTGGTCGTCGCGATCGTAATCGGAAATTTGGCATCGTACTTGAAAGTGTACAAAATTGTCTTTTCATCTTCATATTCCACTTCATCATCTGCCAGTGTGGAAGCGCAACGCGGACACCAATTGACAATCCGATTACCGCGATAGATCAAACCATCATTATACAAACGCTTAAATGCCTCATCAACTGCTCGTGACAGCTCATCCGAGAAAGTATAGGCCTCTCTGGACCAATCGCAACTAGCACCCATGGCTCTAATCTGCGCTCGAATCGTATCCTGCGACTGGGCCACATATTCTCTCACTCGATCTAAAAATTTCTCCCGGCCCAATCCCTCCCGCGTTAACCCTTCTTTGGCCATAATTTTCTCCACCTTGGTCTGCGTCGCGATCGCCGCGTGATCAGTACCCGGTAACCACAAAGTGCTATATTTTTTATTTCCCCGGTCATCAATACTCATCCGTTTATACCTGATCACCGCATCCTCCACCGTCATCCCCAACGCATGCCCCAAATGCAACACTCCCGTCGCATTCGGCGGCGGCATCATAATCACAAATGGTTCTTTATTTTCATCAATCTCCGATCGAAAATACCCTCCCTCTTCCCACATCCGATAAATATCAGCTTCATATTTATTTGGCTCGTACGCCTTGGCTATCTCTTTTGGCATATACTAAACTCCCAAAATTAACATTGATCACACACATACATCATAAATTAGAAATTAGGAATTAGGAATTAATATTAAAGTTCCCAATTCCCCCTCACCCCCAACTCCTGCCAACTGACAAAATCGCTTTTAAAATATTTAAACATCCCCGCTACCGAGATTTTAAGCCCATTGTCGGTACAATATTTGATCGGCGGCACGATTAATTTATCACCAAATACTTCTTCCATCCTTCCCCGCAATCGCTTATTGGCCGCCACCCCACCCACTACTGTCACATTTTTAACCTTGAATTCTCGATAAGCTCTGGCCGTTTTGGCCACCAAAACATCCACCACTGCCTCCTGAAATTCATCGGCCAATTGCGAAATGTCCGCCCCCGCCATATCACGGATTTTGTACAACAAGGCCGTTTTCAAACCCGAAAAAGAAAAATTATAATCACCGCTATCTATCATCGGTCGTGGTAATTTTGGGCGGGCGGGTTTAAAACCCGCCCCTACATTGTATTCCTCGGCCTCTCTGGAAATTGACGGTCCCCCTGGATACGGCAATCCCAATATTTTGGCCGCCTTATCAAAAGCCTCCCCCGCCGCGTCATCAATTGTACTACCAATCATTTGATAATCCCCCCAATCATTCATCAACACCAATTCCGTGTGCCCACCACTCACAATTAATACCAAAATTGGAAATTGGATATTATCCGTACGGGCACGCTGCTGCGTGCCCCTACCATTATCACCAATCTGCAATCTCTCAATAAATGCTGAATAAATATGCCCCTCCAGATGATTAACCGAAATCAACGGTTTACCTGTCATCATAGCCATGGTTTTCGCCGTCATGGTCCCTACCAGCAAGGCTCCCACCAAACCCGGTCCATTGGCCACCGCAATTCCATCCAGCTGGGACCAATCCAATTTCGCCTCAACCATTGCCTCTTTAATTAATATATTAATTCTCTCCACATGCACCCGACTGGCCAATTCCGGCACCACCCCACCATATTCCCGCTGCAAATCAACCGACGAACTCAATTTTTCCGATAATATTTTTATCCCAATATTGTCCGGACGGCCATGGCGGTCGTCCCTTCCGGAAGGGCGGGTTTCAAACCCGCCCCTACCGGCCACAATCGCCACCCCTGTTTCGTCACAACTGGTTTCAATCCCTAAAATATTAAAATTTTGTTTATTTGTTATCATAATCATATTACTTTAAAATTTTAAATTTTAAATTTAAAATTAATCATAAATTGCCCAACCCCTGCTCTAAATTATATAATAGACTAGGAGATAAAACATGTCACCAATCATCACTAAAAAAGATATTAACCAATTTGTGGCCAACAATAATCCACGCGCTATCAACCAGACCGGTTACTGGCTGGATATTGAAAAAGCCTCCGGCCACCATGCCTACATCATTTACACCTCACTGCAAGGTGAAATTGCCGCCTCCGCCATGCTGATCAAACAACCCCTCCCGGCTGGCAAAAACTACCTTTATTGTCCCTATGGACCAGTTATTAACAAAAACTTAAAACCGGACCAAATATACGGCGTACTCAATGATCTCATACACGAAATCAAAAAATTTATTGATCTCGGCAACACCATCTTTATCCGTTTTGAGCCCTTCCATCAACCCTGCCACACCATCTATTCTGCCTTGGAAAAACTGGGATTTAGAAACACCCCCAATTTTACCCAACCCAAAGACACCCTGATCCTCAACCTTATTCAAGGAGAGACTGAACTCATGAAAAATATGAAACAAAAAACCCGTTACAACATTCGCCTGGCCGCCAAAAAAGAGGTCAAAGTTATCAAATCCAACGAAACACCGGCTGTTGATGTCTTTTACGAGCTCCTACTAAAAACTTGCGACCGCGATAAATTCCGACCTCATCCCCATGAACATTATGAAAATATACTCAAATTTCTTGGCCCCCAGAAAATTGCCTATGTCTATCACGCGCAGTATGAAGATAAAATTATCGCCAGCATGATTGTCACCTTTTTTGGCCGAATCGCCACCTATCTGCATGGCGCTTCCAGTAATCACTACCGCAACCTCATGCCCACCTACGCTCTGCAATGGGCCGCTATCAAAGACGCTTTGGACCAAGATTATCGCTTCTACGATTTTGGTGGCATCGCCCCACCCCATTCACCCGGAAGCCACCCTTGGCAAGGCATCACTCAATTTAAGCAAGGCTTTGGCGGTATCCCCATCACCACTATTGGCCATATGGAAAAAACCACCAGCCACCCCTGGCATCTGGCCTATAAAATGGCTAAATTTGCCCAGCAAAGCTAGCCTTACATTTCCCAATTCATCAATCATATTTACACCCCCCACCCTAGTTACTATACTATGGGTGAATCATTAATTTTTTTATGTTTTCTTCCATCAAAAAACTCATCCCCCCCTGGGTTATCAGATCATACCACTGGTTCAAAGCCGTCTTGGCCGCCTATTATTTTGGCTTCCCCAGCCAAGACATGGTCGTCATCGGCATTACCGGCACCAACGGCAAAACCACCACCTGTAACCTGATTGCCAAAATACTGGAAGAAGACGGTCACAAAATCGGCTTAGCCACCACCATCAACTTTCAAATCGGACGCAAAAAATGGGTCAACACCACCAAATTCACCACCCTTTCCGCCTGGCAATTGCAATCTCTACTTAGTCGCATGAAAAAATCTAAATGCCGTTATGCCATAATTGAAGTATCTTCACACGCCATCGAGCAATATCGGATTTGGGGAATTGATTTCGATATCGTCGCCTTAACCAACCTGACCCGCGAACACCTCGATTATCACCAAACCATGGAAAATTATCTCCACAGCAAATCCAAGTTGTTTAGCCAACTATGCAGATCCAGACGTAAGCAAAAAATAAAAAAAGTCAGCGTGATCAATCTCCAAGACTTAAGCTGGCCACAACTTATCAAACAGCCAGCCGATAAAAAATACACTTTTTCTCTGACCAAACAATCGCAAATTAAACTTAGTAAATATCCCCACGCTATTTTTTTGTACGTCAACAATCTTGAACTAAACACCGCCGGCTCAACTTTTACCATCAATACCCCTCACCATCGTCGCACCATGACCCTCCACATCCCGGGAAAATTCAATGTACAAAATGCCCTTTTGGCTACTTGCATCGCTCGTTCTCAAAAAATTAAACTCAAAACTATCCGTGACGCTTTAGCACAAATTGATCTGATTCCCGGCCGAATGGAAGCAGTCGATTTAGGCCAACCGTATCGAGTCTACATCGACTACGCCCTCACCCCCGACTCACTCGAAAAACTGTACAAAGATACCATCAAACCCATGGCCACCAAGAAAATTATCGCTGTCATGGGCGCCTGTGGCGATCGCGACCAGGGCAAACGACCCATCATGACCAAAATTGTGGGTGAATATGCCGACAAAATAGTCCTCACTCATGAAGATTCTTGGACCGAAGATCCACAAACTATCATTTCCCAACTGGAAGCCGGCCTGATTGCCAATGCAAAAAAACTTAATCGAGATTATTTCATCATTCCCAATCGCCAAGAAGCCATTCACAAAGCCCTCACCTTCGCCAAGAAAGATGACATCGTCGTTATAACCGGTAAAGGCGCCGAAACCAAAATGGTCTATCCCGACCGCGTTATTGACTGGAATGAAAGACGAGTAACGGAAGAACTAATCAAAGAGGTCTCACACGTTAATTAATTACAAATGACAATATTGTAGGGGCGGGTTTATAAACCGCCCTTGATCGTGGTATAACTATTGTTATTAAAAATTTACGTGACTCGCAATAGATTTCGCGTTAAATATATCTTGTAAATCAACATTTCGACCACGAGTTTGGGCGGGTTATAAACCCACCCCTACAATATTGTCATTTGTCATTCGTAATTATTTACTCTTCCCCGCGATCCGGCGGTGCAAAAAGTAGATCATTGCCCGCAGGGCCATGATCAGAAAAAAGACATAGCTTAGGTTGTCAATCAACTCGACATTGTCGTCCATGACTACTTTGTCACTGATAAACCAAGCCAAGATGATAAACAAAACCAAAGTCAGCAAGATCGGGTAAATATATCCGGGCCGCTTTTTCAAAATCTCCACCACGTCATCTTTGACATCCATAATCAAAACTGCCACAAATAATATAAACGCCAACACCACAATTAGATCAATCATAATTTATTAAATTAATATTATTTATTATATCGTACGGGCACGCTGCTGCGTGCCCCGCTGCTGCGTGCCCCTACATTATTTATCATCTTTCTTTTTATTCAGGATATACAACACCACCGCAATCATGCCACCCACGATCAAAACCAATAATATCAAAAATAACCACCAGAATTTAATCAACAACGACCCGATTAACACCATCAGAAAGGCTATCACGGCTGCTATCAATCCGGCCACATTGCGGGCCGCGTCGCCAACTAGGGGAATAAAATCCAGCAAAGCCAGCAGAGGACCAATAATTGAAGTCAAGCCAATTACTAACAATAACCAGATAATCACTTTCAAAAACCAGTACCAGAAATTTTCCTCTGTTTTCAACGTCTTCATTAAGTCTGAATCTGATTTGTTGGTAATAATATACTGACTGCCACCGGATATTTTGTCATTATTTAATTCACCCACCACAATCAAATTCTGCTCGGTATCCAGATATGTCACCACCAATCTTTCGTCGCCCAATTCGGGCGTTCGGGTTTCACCCTGAGCCAATTTTACCCAGTCACCAAACTCATCGGTCCAATATTCGGCCCGGGAATAATCCATCTTCAATGTCGCCGCCGCCGGATCAATTTTAATCTCACCCAACGTAAATTCACCCCAAACAGGATCAGTTGTCCGGGTATCCACCCATTTATCCACCAATTTGGTTGTCTCGACAGTCTCCTCCACCTCTCGCCCCTCTCTATCCACCGTCTCGGTATCATACTCCTTTTCCTCCACCTGCTGATATTCCTGCTCTGCCGAAGAATAATACAACACCTCACCCACTTCCGGCGCCACCACTGGACTGACCACGGTGACTTTATCACCCACCTTTACTATGCCACTCTGCCCGGCCACTTCGCTCGGTGTTCGCAAAGACAATTGCCCGACCAGCTCGGAAGATTTATTGAACCCCTCGCTATAAAACAGCAACACCACGGCGATAATGATTAAAATTGGCGCCGTACAGGCCGCCCCCACCGCGCTTTTTACCCCCCGATACTTCTTAGCCAGATAGTTTGAACTACCTTTGTCCACACTTTTAACCACTTTTTTTTCAATAATTTCTTCACCCATAATATTTAGTTAATAATTATCAATAACTATTTATTGTAAACAACTTCTAACTGTCATCCCCGACCGGAAGCGAGTCAGCGAGCGCTCAGGTCATCGGGGATCTCATAAATAACGCGTCTATAAAAAACTTAATAATGAGATCCCCGATAGCCGGAACGCTCCGCTTCCGGTCGGGGATGACAGCCTGGCTGTCATTTCCCCATCCCCAAAATAAGATGCGCCAGCGTCCTCACTCCCGCTCCGGTGGCTCCTCGAGTAAAATACGTCCCCTCGCCATCATGACTAGCCAAAGAGGCCATATCCAGATGCACCCACTTCACACCGTCTTCCACAAATTCATTGAGAAACAGACCACTAGTCATAGTCTCCGGACCCTTGTAACTAATATTTTTGGTATCAGCAAATTTTGATTTGACCCTTGACCGATACCCTTCATACAAAGGAAATTCAATCATCTCTTCCCCGGCCATCAAACCGGCCTTTTTGGTTCTTTCCATCAATCGCGAATCATTGCCCATCACTCCCATAAATCTTGGCCCCACTGCCCGTAACATCCCACCGGTTAGAGTAGCAATATCGACTAAGTAATCCAGTTTGTGCTTATCTTGCAGATAACTCATCGCGTCCACCATGACAAGTCGGCCCTCCGCGTCCGTATGAAAAATCTCCACTGATTTACCACAATAGGAAACCAAAATATCGCCCGGCTTGTAGGAATTGCCACTGACCATGTTTTCGGCTAGCGGCAAAGCGGCTACCACATTGATCTTAGGCTGCAATTGACCCAAGATATACAAAAGACCCAGCACCGCTCCCGCTCCCCCCATATCTTTTTTCATGTTGAACAACTGCCAGCCCCCGGCATCCCCGGCTTTAATATTTACCCCACCCGAATCAAAAGTAATTCCTTTGCCCACTACCCCCACGGTGGGATATTTGGTCCCGGCCTGATAATTCATCACCACCAGCTGCGGTGGATTGGCACTACCTTTCCCCACCCCGTAGAGACAACCCATCCCCTCTTTTTTTATCTCTGTTTCATCCAGCACTTTAGTATTGATCTTCACTTTCTGCATCATCTTTTTGATAATGCTGGCAAAATTTTTGGGAGTCAGCACATTACTAGGCTCGTTCCCCACGTCTCGCGCCAACATCACCCCACTAGCCTCCAATTCGCCTAACAATATGGCCTTTTCCAAGGTGCGACGATCTTTGCTCTCGCCCACCAAAATTATCTCCGTTAAATTTTTCCCCGCTTTCTGTTCCAGATATTTTTCGAAACGATACAAACCCAGCAGCGCCCCCTCCACCACCGCCCGCGAGGAATCAGGCATGGACCACTCCCGTACATTGGGCATGATCAAAGCAATTTTCTTCAAACCCACGTCCCGCAATGATTTCACCGCCCGGGCCGCCGCCGACCGCAGCGGATTCAAAGTGACCTCTTTACCCAAATCATAGCCCACCAGCGCCACTCGCCCGACATTTTTACTTTTATCAAACGTATGAAAATACATAAACTGATCCTGCCCGCTTTCAAACTCGCCCGTCTCAAACATCTGCGCCACCAGTCCATCCACCATCTTATTAATTTCCCCCTCCAACCCCCGCACCGCCACCCGCCCTTTCTCATTGAAAATCACCACCGCATCAGCTTTTAAATCTTCCAGTTTGTCACAATACACATTCAGTTTCATGTTTACCTCCTCCTAAAAATATTCCACTAATTTTATTCTATCATTTTTTCTAAGTCAAAAGTTAGTAGGTTTCTTTTTACTTTTAACTTATATTCTTAACTTTTAAATTTTTCAAATTCGCCATCCCTTTCAAAAAATGATACAAAAAAAACCGCTGATTTAGTCAGCGGTTAATATTATTAGATTCAATCATTCAATTTTATTCTTCTCCGGCAACCGTACCCGCCAACAATGCCTCAGATGAAAGATTGGCTGTCACATTGACATTCTCATAATATTTTCCAAAAACATTCACAAAATTTTCCGTTTCCTTCATCATTTCTTTTTTTATACTCTCCGCCTGGTTTCCAATTAAAGTATTCATACCCTCAATACTCGCCCCCATGGCTGTATTGGGAAACTCCTTGTACATATAAGACAAATACATACCTCTTACACCCTCCATTTGCTGTGCAGTTAAGCCAGGGATAGACCGGTCAACGTTGAAAGTTT
>JBAZOB010000028.1:0-16354 GCA_041648895.1 Patescibacteria group bacterium | reverse complement strand
CTCGGGGGCAAAATTTCTGTCTTTGGCGATGCAGGAAATGGTTGATTATTCGGGTAATGATTTTTCAGGCTTGTTGTTCAATATTCTTGATAATAAGCAAACTAATGATAACGTTTTTCCGGTGCTGGAACGGGTCAGTGGATTTGTTGATCAGTCGGCTAGCGAGTTAACCTATTCAATGGAAGTGTTTGAAGGTATCAACGAGGATTTAATTCCCAATGAATATAAACCGATGTACGCGATGGCCAAACAGGACGCCCCTCGTTATCTAAATGTTTTACAGGGTATTAATAGTTTTTTTCAACATGCTGATGATTTGTTAGGCAAAGATGTGCCGGCTACTTATTTGCTTATTTTTCAAAATTACAATGAAATCAGGCCAACGGGAGGATTCATTGGCAGTTACGGCATCGCCACTTTTGATAATGGCCAGATGACTGATTTACGTTTTGATGATATTTATAACCCGGATGGACAGATTATTGAGCAAATTGATCCACCTTATCCGATTAACCTAATGACTGAGGAATGGGGAATGCGGGATGCTAATTGGTATCCTGATTGGCCAACTTCGGCGGATAATATTGTCCGGATGTACGAAAAGGAGGGTGGGTATACGGTTGACGGGGTAATCGCTTTTACACCGGAAGTGGTGAATCGATTATTGGATATGACCGGGTCAGTCAAAATGGATGAATATGACGTGGTGTTGACGGGTGATAATTTTGCCGAGACGGTGCAACGCAAGATTGAGCTGGATTATGATCGAACTGAGAATAAACCCAAAAAAATATTGGCTGATTTAGTGCCAATTTTGATGGAACGGATGCAGAATTTGCCTGATGACAAAAAAGCGGAATTTTGGCAGATGTGTTTGGATTTAATGTATGAGAAACACGTCATGTTGTTTGTTTATAATGATGAAGTGGAAAAGCTAATTGATGAGATGGGTTGGGGAGGAAATATAGTACAAACGCCAGTGGCCGAGGATTATTTATCCATGATTCATGCCAATATTGGGGGGCGCAAGAGTGATCTATATATCAAAGAGGCGGTGCGGGAGAATGTGGAGATAATGTCAGATGGTAGTGTGGTGGTTGATTTAGAGATAACGAGGCGAAATATAGAAGACTGGACTTGGCCGAATTATGCTAACTATGATTATCTGCGAGTGTATGTGCCGCTGGGCAGTGAGTTATTGGCGGTGGATGGTTTTAAAAACGCGGAGGGAATTGTGATCGGTGAGGATCAGGTAATAACTTATGATCCGGTTTTCAAAGAGGCTGGTTTAGCCAATACTAAAGTATATGAAGAAAGTGGTAAAACAGTTTTTGCTAACTGGGTGGTGACTGATCCGTGGGATATTTCGGTAGTTAAATATAAATATCTTTTACCTTTTAAAGTTAAAGATGATTATCTATTATATGTTCAGAAACAGTCAGGACGACGCGAGATTGATTATATGCTTAAAATAAATACTAACGGTCGGTCAGTGACCAATGTTTCTTTTGAACCGACGGAGGAAAATGGCGATTTGGTATTTAAAGATGATTTAAAGCGAGATTATGAGTTGGAAATGAAGTTTTAGTAAGTATGACGAATTAGGAATGACGAATTGCAAATTACAAATGACGAATTTGATTGGTCATATATCATTTATTTTAATTAATGGCAGCAAATGTATGGCCGGTGCTGTTATGGTGGATCTGTCTAATAATGGTAAGTTTTATGGCTAGCCATATAATTAAAATAAATGATATATGACCAATCAAATTCGTCATTTGTAATTTGCAATTCGTCATGGTATTGATTTGTTTTTACCTAATTTATAGGTTAAAATGTAAATAATGCTTATTTACTAATAGTGGGTGATAAGTGATTTTTGATCAATAATAAATATGATAAAAAAAGACGGACAATATAGCGCGGAGCAGATTCAAGTATTGGAGGGGTTGGCACCGGTCAGAAAACGACCGGGTATGTATATTGGTGGCACTGGGAAGAGTGGTTTGCATCATTTGGTTTGGGAAGTGGTAGATAACGCTATCGATGAGGCTATGGCTGGTTATTGCAATAAGATAGTGGTGACTATCAATGAAGATGGGAGTTTATCAGTTGATGATAATGGGCGAGGAATTCCGGTTGATACTCATAAACAAACCAAGAAGTCGGCCTTGGAAACGGTTTTGACAGTATTGCATGCTGGAGGCAAATTTGGTGGTGGTGGTTATAAGGTTTCCGGAGGTTTGCATGGCGTGGGAGTGAGTGTAGTTAACGCGTTAAGTGAGTGGCTAAGAGCTGAGGTTCGTAAAGATGGTAAGTTGTATGTTCAGGAATTCAAGCGGGGAAAACCACAGGGTAAGTTGAAAGTGGCTCGGGATGATCTAAAAAAATCCGATACCGGGACGGTGATTACTTTTAAACCGGATCCGGAGATATTTGAAATGACAAAGTTTGATATTCGGCTTTTATTAACTCGTTTTCGACAATATGCCTATTTAAATAAAGGGGTGGAAATTTCGGTATATGATAATCGCCGGCTAAAAAAAGTGGTGGAGAAAGCTCCGGGTGAAGAAAAGGAGAAGAAGCCACCGGTACCCCGTCGCTATAGCTATTATTTTGAGGGGGGAATTAAATCATTTGTTGGTTATCTGAATCGTGGCAAAACGAGTATCAATGAGACGGTGTATTATGTTGAGAAAGAACAAGATGAGATGGTAGTAGAGGTAGCCTTGCAGTATTCTGATGATTTCGCGGAAAACATGTTGGCTTTTGCTAACAATATTCATACGACTGAAGGCGGGATGCATGTGACTGGTTTTAAATCGGCTTTGACTCGAGCCATCAACAACTATGCCAAAAAAAATAGTTTAGTTAAGGATAAAGATGAAAAATTAACCAGCGATGATGTCCGCGAGGGTTTGACGGCGGTGATCAGTGTTAAATTGAAAGATCCTCAGTTCGAGGGGCAAACCAAAGCCAAATTGGGTAATCCGGAAGTGCGTACAATTGTTGAGTCGGTGGTAAGTGAAAGTCTGGCGATGTACATGGAAGAAAATCCCAAGGATGCTAAGAATCTGGTACTCAAAGCTAGTTTAGCGGCGCGAGCCAGGCAAGCGGCGCGTGCGGCGCGTGATACTGTTATCCGCAAAGGGGCTTTGGAAGGAATGACTTTGCCGGGTAAATTGGCCGATTGTTCCAGCCGTAATCCGGAAGAGTGCGAAATATATATTGTCGAGGGTGATTCAGCGGGAGGTTCGGCTAAACAGGGTCGTGATCGTAAGTTTCAGGCAATTTTGCCTTTGTGGGGAAAAGCCATAAATAGTGAAAAACATCGTTTAGATAAAGTGATTTCCAGTGATAAACTAAAAGATTTAATTATTGCCTTGGGGTGCGGAATTGGTGATAGTTTTGACATTACTCGTTTGAAGTATCATCGGATTATTATCATGTCGGATGCGGATGTGGATGGTTCTCACATTACTACTTTGTTATTGACTTTACTGTTCCGTCATATGAAACCTCTGGTGGAAGAGGGACATATTTATATTGCCCAGCCACCTTTGTATAAGGTTTCGAAAGGGAAAGAAAAGTATTATGTTCATAGTGACGCTGAGAAAAATGAGCTGATTACCGAGATGACGGGGCGAAAGAAAGTTGAGGATCTTGAATTAAAAGGAGTGACGGTGCAACGTTATAAAGGTTTGGGTGAGATGAATCCCGATCAGTTGTGGGAAACAACCATGGATCCGGAAAATCGGGTAATGAAACGGGTGAAGATTGAGGATGCTCAAGCGGCGGACCGAACGTTTAGGATATTGATGGGCAGTGAAGTGCCACCACGTAAGCATTTTATTCAGACGCATGCGAAGAATGTGTCTAATTTGGATGTGTAAATTATAAAAAATGAGTATGAGTGAGAAAAAGGATAAAAATAATCAAGTAAAATTAGATTTACGACAGAAAGTGGGTTATGTGAAGGATGTAAATATTGTCGATGAAATGGAGAAATCTTATTTGGATTATGCGATGAGCGTGATTGTTCAACGCGCTTTGCCCGATGCTCGCGATGGTTTAAAACCGGTTCATCGTCGTATTTTGTACGCGATGAACGAAATTGGTTTGCGATATAATGCTAAATTTCGTAAGTGTGCGACGATTGTGGGTGATGTTTTGGGTAAATATCATCCCCATGGTGACGTGGCCGTATATGATAGTTTGGTGCGGATGGCCCAGCCTTGGTCATTGCGCTATCCATTGGTTTGGGGTCAGGGTAACTTTGGCTCGATGGATGGTGATGGTCCGGCGGCTTATCGTTATACTGAGGCTAAAATGCAGCGGATTACTGACGCATTGTTAGCTGATATCGATAAGGACACAGTGCAGTGGCGGGAAAACTATGATGGACGTTTGAAAGAACCAACTGTTTTACCGTCGCGTTTACCTAATTTATTGCTCAATGGATCAAGCGGTATAGCAGTGGGTATGGCGACCAATGTGCCGCCGCATAATATTAATGAGATTATTGATGCCACGGTACATTTTATTGACAATCCCGAGGCAACTATTGATGAATTAATGGAACATGTCAAAGGACCGGATTTCCCGACTGGTGGGGCGATATATGGTTACGAGGATATCAAGAATATGTATGCTACTGGTCGAGGACGAGTGATAATTCGGGCGATCGCGGAAATTATGGAAACCAAAAAGGGTAAAAAGCGAATTGTGGTCAGTGAAATTCCCTATATGGAGAATAAAGCGGCCATGGTGACTAAGATTGCTGATTTAGTAAAGATGAAAAAGATTATGGGCATTTCCGATTTGCGAGATGAGTCAGACAAAGATGGAGTGCGAATTGTGATTGAGTTAAAAAAAGATGCTTACGCTAACAAGATTTTGAATCAGTTATACAAATTAACTCCCATGCAGAAGTCATTTTCGGTGAATATGTTGGCTTTGGTGGATGAAATTCAGCCTAAGGTATTAACTTTGCCAATGGCCTTGGGTTATTTTATTGAGCATCGGCGGGAGATAGTGACGCGGCGGACAAAGTTTGAATTAAATAAAGCTTTGGAGCGGGCTCATATTTTAGAAGGTTTAAAAAAGGCTTTAGATCAGATTGATCAGGTTATTGCTACTATCCGAGCTTCAAAAACTAAAGAAGATGCCCATCAGAATTTGGTGAAAAAGTTTAAATTTAGTGATAAACAAGCGACAGCGATTTTGGAAATGCGTTTGCAGACTTTAGCGGGCTTGGAAAGAAAGAAGATTGAGGAAGAATTTAAAGAAGTAATCGAGCTGATAAAAAAATTGCAGGAATTGTTGAGCTCAGATAAAAATATTATGAAAGTGGTCAAAGACGAGTTGATGGAACTAAAAGAGACTTATGGTGATGCTCGTAAAACGAAAGTTTATAAAAACCAAGTGGGGAAATTGGAGAGTGAGGCGTTGATCCCCAATGAACAGGTAATTGTTTCAGTTACTCGAGGTGGTTATGTTAAAAGATTATCGAGTAATACATACAAGATTCAGAAGCGGGGTGGTAAGGGAGTGGTTGGTCAGACGATGAAAGAAGAAGATGTCTTAGAGAATTTTTTGGTCACCTATAATCACGATGATATTTTATTTTTCACGACGTCGGGGCGGGTTTTCCAATCGAAAGTGTACGAAATTCCGGTGGCTTCAAGACAGGCGAAAGGAACAGCTATTGTTAATATTTTGGGTTTGTCGCCGGAAGAACGGGTGTCGGGTGTGATTACTATCGCTGATTATCGGCGGGGTAAGTATTTGCTGATGGCCACTAAATCAGGCAAGATAAAAAAGACTGAACTACGGTATTTCAAGAAGGTACGTAAAAGTGGTCTGATTGCTATTGGATTAGCGCCGAAAGATGAGTTGCATTGGGTGAAAGTGACACATGGAATGGATGAGGTAATGATGGTAACCAAAAAAGGCCAGGCGATCCGCTTTAAGGAAAGTGATGTCCGTGGTATGGGGCGAACAGCAGCTGGAGTAAGAGGTATTAAATTGAGAGCTAACGATGAAGTGGTGGGCATGGATGTGGTTTACCAAAATCGCGAGGGTAGTGTTTTGATAATTACTGAGAATGGTTATGGTAAGCGGACTTATTTGAGTCAGTACAAGGTGCAAAATCGCGGGGGGATCGGTGTTAAAACGGCTAAAGTAACTAAAAAGAACGGTGATATTGTGGAGGCCAAGATTTTGGTTAAGGATTTGGCAATGGATTTAATTTGTATTTCGATTCATGGTCAGGTTATTCGCATACCGATTGATAGTCTTCGGGTGATGGGTCGGTCAACACAAGGAGTGATAGCGATGCGGATGAAGAAGGGAGACAATATTGCCTCAGTAACTCTTTTGTCTGATCTAGATAAAGAAGTTGATCGGCAAAGAGGGGAGCATGAAGTACCAACCCCGTCCTAAATAGATTACGAGTGGCGTGAATTAATTTTTATACCATACTGATTATTGGTTTATAAAACTCGCTCAGGCTAGGTCGGTATTATTTAGACACGCTCAAACAGGTTATAAACCAATAATCAGTATGGTATAAAAATTAATTCACGCCACTCGTTAGATTGTAAATTATTCATATATAAGGTTTATTAAAATGAGTGTTAAGATATCTGATTTGGCTAAAAAATTAGGGTTAACAGTCAAGCAATTGCGACAGCGAGTGCAGGATTTGCATTTGGGTGTTAGTGATCGAGCCAATGTTTTTCGCGATGATTTAGCTAATGAGATATTACAACGTTTGTCGGAAAAAGAAGGTGATAAACTACCGGTTCAGTCTGGGGATGAAACAGAAACAGTCAAAGAAGCAAAGACTAAAATAGAAACGGGTGATGAGGGGGAACAAGAACCGGTACTAGAGGTAGAAGACCAGGAGCCAAAGCCACCGGTCGATCTGCCCAAGGTTCAGTTACCGGAGTTGATTACGGTGGGTGAATTGGCTAACCAGCTGGAGGTGGGGGTGTCGGCGGTGATTAAGGAGCTAATGAAAAACGGTGTACTGGCTAATATTAATGAACATATTGATTTTGATACGGCGGCGATTATTAGCGCCGATTTTGGTTTTGAGGCGGTTTTGTGCCAGCGTGATGATGATAGTGAAAAGTGTTTGGTTGATTTGGGCAAATACGATGCCGCTAGTCTTAAAATCAGGCCACCGATTGTGACTGTCATGGGTCATGTTGATCATGGCAAGACTTCAATTTTGGATAAAATAAGAAAGGCAAATATTGTGGCGGGTGAAGCGGGCGGAATTACGCAGCATATGGGTGCTTATCAAGTAAGAAAGAATCAGCGATTGATTACTTTTTTGGATACTCCTGGGCATAAAGCTTTTTCGGCGATGCGAGCGCATGGGGCGAAATTAACTGACGTGGCCGTTTTAGTGGTGGCAGCTGACGATGGTGTTAAGCCGCAAACAGTCGAAGCCATTAATCATGCCCGGGCAGCTCAAGTACCAATCATTGTGGCTTTAAATAAGATTGATAAACCGGCGGCTAACATTGAAAAAGTTAAACGTGAACTGGCGGAATACAATTTAATGTCGGAGGATTGGGGTGGTAAGACAATTATGGTGCCAACTTCGGCAAAAAGTGGAGAGGGAATAGATGATTTATTAGAAATGATTTTATTGGTCGCCGATCTGGAAGAATTAAAAGCTTATCAAGAGGGGCCGGCGCAAGGAGTGGTGATTGAGGCACATTTAAGTAAAAGTGTCGGGCCGGTGGCGACTGTCATGGTGACTCAAGGTCGTCTCTCGGTGCGGGATAATATTGTGGTTGGATTAACTGATGGTGTAGTGCGCGCCATGGTTGATTATACTGGTGAAAGAATTAGTAAGGCCTTGCCTTCTGATCCGGTGCGATTGGCGGGATTGAGTCAAGTGCCAGAATTTGGTGACACGTTATTCGTGGTGGGAAGTTATAAAGAGGCGAGAGCAATAACTGCTGGGCGACGACGAAATATGACTTCTAAAGGATTTAAACCTAAAACAATTGGTATGGCTGAGTTATCGGAAGCAGTGCGAGAGGGGAAAATTACTGAATTACCGATAATTTTAAAAGTCGATGTACAAGGTTCGTTGGAAGCGATTCGAAGTTCGCTGGAGAATATTCATAATGAAGAAGTAAAAGTTAATATTTTACACGAGGCGGTTGGTGCCGTTAATGAGTCGGATATTATGATGGCGGCTTCCAGTCAGGCTTTGATTTTATCTTTTCGTAGCCGAGTTGAACCGAATGCTTTAAGAATGGCTAAAAAGATGGGAGTGAGTGTTTCCAGTTATGATATTATTTATCGTTTATTGGAAGACGTGACGGCGGCTTTAGAGGGTTTACTGCGACCAGAGGAAGTACGGGTGAAATCGGGTAAAGCCCGGGTGTTAAAAATATTCACTCATGGCAAAAAATTTAGGATCGTGGGAGTGAGTGTGACTAGTGGCGTGATTGAAAAAGGGGAAGACGTGATAGTTTTTCGTGGTGGGGAGAAGATTGGAACGGGTGTGGCTCAAGGTTTAAAAAAGGGAACTGAAAACGTCGATTCTGTCAAAGAGAAGCAGGAATGTGGTGTAGGTTTGGCGGGAGATCTGCATTTGTCGGAAGGTGACGTGCTGGAGTTCTGGAAAACTGAGATCAAAGTGCGTAAGTTGAAATGAGAAATAAGATTTATATTGCTTTTGATCTTGAAACCACCGGATTTGATCCGGCGGTTGATTCGATAATTGAGGTCGGGGCGGTAAAATTTAGTGGTGATAATATATTGGCCACTTTCTCAAGTTTGGTGAATTATCAGGGTAAATTGTCGGTGGGGGTGCAGAATCTAACTGGTATCAACGAGGAGGAATTGGTAAAAGCCCGCTTGTGGTCAGAAGTGAGTTTGGATTTGCGTGATTTTTTATCGGGGGTGGACAATATTGTGGGTCACAATATTGATTTTGATCTATCTTTTTTAAAAGCGAATGGCATAGACTTGTCAAAGTATAAAAAGTGGGATACGTGGTATTTGTTTGGCATGTTGATGCCTGGCCGTGAATCTTATTCACTAGAGGTGTTGTATCGAGCGTTGGTGGGTAATTTTCGGGCTCATCGGGCTTTGAATGACGCGCGAGCGACAGCAAATTTGTTGATGATCGGTCAGCAGAAGATTCGGGAACTTAGTTCGCCGACCTTGGGGCGGATTGTGGAGGTGGTGGGACGAGGACGCTGGGTTTATGGTGACTTGTTTGTAGAAGAGAAACAAAGACGGGAGCATGATCAAATCGAAGTAGTCAAAAAAATAATCGAGAGTAATTGTTTTTCTCGGTCTAATTTAGGTGTCGATCAGGCACAGCCATCCGGTGATCAATTAGTTCTGCGAGAAATTACTTTAAGTGATTTTATTTCCGATTGGTCGGCGTACAATTATCAAGTTTTGGCGGTGTCTGATCGGGTTTTGCAGCGTTTAAAAAATACTGTGTCGGCTGATTTTTTTATTGATAGTCGCCAAGAATATTTGTGTCGGCAAAGTCTGCGGCGTAAGCTAGCGCAAATTGGTTTAAAGACGGAAGATATTGGGATAATAGTTAAGTTATTGCTGCGGATTGAAGCCGGTTTCTGGGATGGCTATTTGCGTGATTTAAAGTTTGATGAAAAAGAAATGATCGGGTTGGCCGACTATCGTTGTTGCCGCTCGGAGACTGGTTTATTTTGTTTCTATGATTATAAATTGCAGGCCATTATTAAAGACAATCGAAAAGTAATTACGCGGGTGAAAAGTCTAGCCCCCTTGGCCGGAAAAAATATGCGAGGTTTGGCAGTGTGGTTGGAAGATATGTTGTTTGAAGATGGATTAACTTATCAAACTCAGGTGGCGGTGGATTGGAATAAAATTGAGTCAATGTTGGCACAGTGGGGAAAATGTACCTTAAATAATGAACAGACGAAGAGTGAGGGTGAAGCAAAAATTAGCGAGCTGACCAAAGACTGGGAGGTATTGTGGCCCCAATTGGATTGGTTGATCCGGTCGCGGGGCGTCCAGGACAACTATGGTATCAAATTGAGTTTTACTCCTTCTGTCTATCAGGGTTTGGAATATCAAAAGATTCAAGAGTGGGTGGTCAAAATTGAAGCCAAGATGAGGGAATTATTGTTGGTTGATAAATCTGATTTGGTTGGCGTACAGATAAAAACAGATTTACAAAAAGTTTTGTGGGGGGTGGCGGGGAAAAACAATTGGGTGGCGCAAGGAGTGATTAACGAGGCTCATGATAATCTAAGATTGACTGTCGATTTAGTTAATTGGCAAGAAACAGTTGCGGAATGGAAACAAGACTTTGGGTATATCTGTTTAATGAGCCGTAGTTTTTTGTCTGATGGATATTATTATGCTTTGGATTTATTAACTAAAAACCCGGGGCAAACTAAATTTATTTCTCGGCTTAATCAGCCGGTAAATATGATAAGAAATTATGGTTTTAGTTGGGAAGTAATGGGGGAGAAGCTGGATTGGTCAAAGAAGAATGTTTTTTTATTTTCATCCAAGATAAAAGCTAAAAAAGCCTACGATAAATTTAGTGAGTTATTTGCTGGTGATGAAACAAAAAAAATATTAGACCGGGAGGCGGCTTATAAAAATAGTGATTGGCTAGCCGGGGTTTTAATATGTAGTATCAATGATTTGACGGCGATTTCATTGAAAACCAGCCAGTTTGATAGTATATTTTTGGAGAGTTTGCCTTTTGATCCGCCGGGAAGTTTATTGATTGGTTATCGTTCCTTGATGTATGGCGACACTTATTTTGATCGATATTATGTGGAACGGATGTTGGCCAAATTGAAATTCGTGGTGAGCTTGCTTTCCAAGAGCGGCAATTTTTATTTAGCTGATGCTAGGTTGGATAATC
The DNA here is from genome assembly GCA_041648895.1 of Patescibacteria group bacterium. Taxonomy (GTDB): domain Bacteria; phylum Patescibacteriota; class JAHJAL01; order JAHJAL01; family JAHJAL01; genus JBAZOB01. The sequence goes on along the minus strand of JBAZOB010000028.1, from coordinate 5,439 downwards.
GTAGTTACGGTGAAAAAATATTGAAATTGTTAAAGGTCCGGACGAGATAAAATAAATTGGTGTAGATATGAAAAGAATTGTTGGTAAAAAAAATAAGTTAGTGGCGATTGTGGGTCGGCCCAATGTGGGTAAATCTTCTTTATTCAATAAAATACTTGGTTATCAGAAATCAATTGTTTGTGATTGGGAGGGAACAACCCGTGATCGAATATTGGCGCTAGCCGAGTGGCAAGGTCAGTATTTTTGGTTACTGGACACGGCCGGTATTTTGCGCCAGTTTGAATTGGGAGGGGTGGAGGAATCGGCGATGAAGCAAGTGGAATATAGTGTGCAGGAAGCGGATTTGGTTTTATTTATGGTTGATGGTAAAGATGGTATGACCAATGAGGATAAGCGGTTGTGGGAGCGAATGCGGAAATATCAGCCTAAAATTCGGCTGGTAGTAAATAAAGTTGATTCACCGGCATTGGAAATTCAGGCGCAGCAATTTTATGAGTTGGGGGTGAAGGATTATTATTTAACTTCGGCGATGAGTGGGCGGGGGGTGGGTGATTTACTGGATGATATTGTGGGGAGTAATAATCTGAATAAAAGTTTGCGTGATGACTTTAACGATGAGTTGCGGGTTTGTATTTTGGGTCGTCCCAATGTGGGGAAATCGACTTTGATTAATAAATTGTGTGGATTAGATAGGATGACGGTCGGACCGGTGGCGGGAACAACTCGGGATGCCGGTGAGATTGAGATCAAATATGACTCGGAATCTTTTTGGCTGGTGGACACCGCTGGATTGTTATCTCCCGGGAGGTATCGAAAAAAGGATATTAATCGTTTCAGTTATATGCACGCTTTGGCTGAGGCGAGGCGGGCAAATATTGCGGTAGTGGTAATTGATGGTGCCGAGGGTTTGACCAGGATGGATGTTTCGATTGTTTCCTTGGCGGTTGAGTTGGGATTGGGTATTATTTTGTTTGTCAATAAGTGGGATTTGGTGACTAATCAGGAATCTAATCAGGAAAAGTTTATGCGAGTATTGCAGCGACGACTGGGGTTTGCTTATTGGGTGCCTATAGTTTTTGGATCAGCATTGGTGGGCAAAAATGTTAATATTATCAAGAAGAAGTTGTTAGAAATTAGTGCCAAATATCGAACGATAATCGAAGCTGAACAATTGGCTCATTTTGTGAGTCAGATAAGCGAGTCGAATTTTCAAATTGCTCGGCTGGGGATTAATCGGATTAAACAGGTGGCTAGTTCGCCGCCGAAATTTGAGGTATCTTTTCGGCATAAAAAAAGTCTCTCCTGTCATAACGAGAAACTAATGGAACGTTTGATTCGTGATTATTTTTCTTTGACCGGGGTGGCCATAAAATTAGTTTGGAGATGAATTGTATATCGGGGTGGTGAGCCAAAAAGCGTCTTTGATGGGCCAATAAGTAAATAGGGCCCGACCGAGAATCAGTTTTTCGTTAATTGGTCCGATCACTCGGGAATCTTGGGAATTGGTGCGATTGTCACCCAAAACAAACACTTCGTTGGCGGCAATAGTGAATTCTTGGTTGCCATTGGTGGGAGAGTCGGGCGGAATATAGTCTTCATTTAATTTAAGGCCATCGGGATTGCTTTCATTGTAAACAATGATCTGGTTGTTATGGATGGTAATTTTTTCGCCGGGTAAGCCGACAACTCGTTTGATGAAGTTGGTTTGTGTTTCTTTGGGTTTTTCGAAGACAATAATTTCGCCGCGCTGTGGCTGTCGGTAGTAGTAACTAAGTTTGTCGACCAGTAACATTTGTCCATCATGCAGGGTCGGCTCCATGCTTTGTCCGTCCACAATAAAAAGCTGGAATAAAAAGGTTTTAATGAGGTAAACAACCAAAATGACAGTAATAGCGGTCTTGAGCATTTCCCAAATAAACTCAGCAATATTTTTTAACGTGTTATTTTTTTCTTCTTCCATGCGTGCTGGTTAGCCAAATATTTTTTTATTCCTATTAATAATAATACAACTCAAATTAATATTTACCAACTAAAAATGGTTGAATTACGAATTATCGAGTGGCGTGAATTAGGAATGAGAAGCCAAGTAATATTTTCCATTCCTAATTCCTAATTTATCGGGTGTAAAATTAACAATTTTTTGATACAATCGAACAAGGGTAATTGTATAATTATTATGATTATTAATGAAAAAAATAATTAGTTTATGGTATGTACCAGTGGCAATTCTGGCGGGAGTGGTGGTGTTGTATGCGGGTTTGATTGGCTATCGGGTGATGTCGGGTGGTCAGGTGAGTGGAGGTGAAAATAATGACAGTGGACAGACAAGTTTTTGGACTAATTTTACTAATTCGATCGGATTAAATACGCAGAAACTTAAAGGTGAAAATAAAGGTCGGGTCAATGTTTTAGTGGTGGGGGTAGCGGGAGGAGATAATGTGGCGCCGGATCTTACTGATACGGTTATCTTTGCCTCGGTAAATATCAAAGAAAAGAAAGTAAGTATGTTCTCTATTCCCCGTGATCTATATCTAGAAATCCCAGGTTTTGGATATAATAAAATAAATTCTGCTTATTCCTTGGGAAAAAATTATCAGGTGGCGGGTGGGGGGATGGGGACTTTGATTGACACTGTCAAAGTAGTGACTGGGCAGGATATCGATTATTATGTCAAAATAGATTTTGATGGTTTTGTTCAGGCTGTCGACGCGTTGGGCGGGATAGATGTAGTGGTGGATGAAGATATCTATGACTATTTGTATCCGGATGAAATGGGGGGGTATGAGTTATTTGCTTTAGACGCGGGGCCGCAGCATTTGGATGGGGTGACAGCTTTAAAGTTTGTTCGGAGTCGCCAGACTACGAGTGATTTTGATCGAGCCAAGCGACAACAGAAGGCATTGGTGGCGATGAAGGATGCTTTTTTGGATCAGGGAATAGTGGGAGGAACCAAGGTACTGATTCAATTAATTGATATAGTTTCTGACCATCTGGAAACAGATTTGCAGGTTTCCGAATGGGAGCGGGCAGCCACGATTATTAAAGATATTGGTGATGATTTGGCGATTGATATGCATGTTTTTGATAACACCGCTGAGGGATTTTTAGTCGATGGTGATGTCAATGGCATGTATGTGTTGCAACCATATGCTGGTGATTTCGAAGATATTCATCAGTTTGTCGACAATATTTTGTCGGGAGATAATGAAAAAGTGAATAACAGTCAAGTTCATTTTGAGGTGCTAAACGGTACCAATCGTGTTGGATTGGCGGGTAGTTTTGCCGATGTATTAACAAAAAAGGGTTACTCGGTTGATTTAATCGATAACACCATGGAAACTTCACCTGAGTCGACTGTTTCCTGTAAAAAGAAGGATTATTTGGATGAGACCATTAAATATTTAGAAGATGAGTGGGGGGTCAGATTTGATAGTTTTTTAAGTGATGACAAGATTGTTGATTGTACGTTAGTTTTGGGTAACAACTTTAATTTGGAATAAATATGAGTTGGTGGCATTATAAACCATTGGTTATTAGTTTGGCATTTCTGGTTTTGTTAGAGGTGTTACATTATTTTCCAGATTTCGTGTTTTGGGGTAGTTTTGTGCTACTAGTGTTGGTGGTGTCGGGAGTGCTGTGGGTAATGGGGGGTAATTGGGAAGAAGGTATTATCCGTCGCTCGATTTTGCCGGTTTTGTTGTCGATGGGTGTGTTATCTTTTGGATTTTTTATGCCGATTACCTTATTTCAACAAGTAGTAATGGTGATGGGAGCTATATGTATGTATTTTTTACTATTATATGTCGATCAATTTCCCTATAAGAGTTTTTTGGTGACGCGATTGAATTTTTCTTTTGTGGCTTTGGTGGCGGCATATTTGTTATATTTTTCCATTGCTCATTTTAGTGTTAGTATTGCCTTACCTTTATGGATATTGATGGTAGTGGTGGTTTTTTTCAGCTTTGCTATTTTTTATTCGATCTTGTGGGCCAGTGGTTTAGACCGATCAATTGTGGTACTATATACTGTGCTCTTAGGGTTATTGATTTCGGAAATATTTTTGGTGATCAGTTTTTGGCCGGTGGATCCTTCGGCCAAGAGTATTGTGCTGGTGGTGGTGATGTATATCTTTTGGGGTTTGCTTAGTCACTGGTTGGAAAAGATTATGAGTGCCCGCATTGTGGCGGAATATGTTTTATTGGGACTGGTTTTAATGGCGGCGGTTTTGTTGACGGCGAGTTGGTTGCCACCATTTTTAATATAAAAAAATAATGGAGAAAATAATGTTAAACGAGTTGAACGAAAAAAAACCGGAAGAAATCAAGCAAAAAAATGAGACTGAGCCAGTTATTCCTAGGTCGCGAGTGGATGTAAAAAGTATTTTGCTGATGGTGTTGATCCTGCTGGTTATTTTTTTGGTGGGAGTAGGGGTGGCGGTGTACAATTTACAGACGGAAAATAAGTTTGCGCGGGCGGTGGCCAGCACTTTGCCTTATCCAATGGCGGTAGTGGATACCCAATTAGTCTATTTGTCTGATTATTGGCAGGAGTTGGATTTGGTTTTACGAGCTTGTGAACAAGTGGGTACTAACTGTCAGATTGATGATGCTGATCGGGAGCAAGTGGTGGATCGATTGATTAGTGAAAAATTGTGGGTGATTTTAGCCCAACGCCATGGGGTGAGTGTTGATGAAAATAAACTGAATGAAGAGTATAACAAGGTGGTTAGTGATAATGGAGGCCAGGAGCAATTTTTAAAAATAATTGTTAATGATTTTGGCTGGACGGAAGAAAGATTTCGTCAAAAGATGTATTTGGAAATGCTCAAGGCTAATCTAGAGGATGCATTGATCGAAAAAGTTGAGGCTAGTCATATTTTGATTACCGTTTTAGCGGACGCGAGTGATGAGGAGGTGGAAGCGGCTAGGCAAAAAGCGCTTGAGGTTATTGGTAAGTTAAATCAAGGTGAAGATTTTGCTGTCGTGGCCACCGAGTATAGCAATGACCCTTCAGTATCGCAAAACAATGGTAATCTGGGTTATTTTGGCCGAGGAGTGATGGTCGAAGAATTTGAAGAGGCGGTTTTTTCGATGAATGTGGGCGAAATTAGTCAACCGGTGCGAACTGATTTTGGCTGGCATATTATTAAATTAGAAGATAAAAAAGGTGATGTTAATCTAAGTTTTGATGATTGGCTGATTCAAGAGAAAGAAAAAATGCGGGTGTGGGTGCTGATTTAAGTAGATTTCCCACCAGTTTTTTGTTAAAATTTACTAGTATTAGTTCTTTATGGAGCCGTAGTTCAGTTTTGGTTAGAACGCTGCCCTGTCACGGCAGAGGTCGCGGGTTCGAGCCCCGTCGGCTCCGCTTTCTTTTTACCGTCGAATCTATATTAATAGTGATGGCGGTTTTTTTATTACAATTACAAATCACCAATGA
>JBAZOB010000027.1:0-16977 GCA_041648895.1 Patescibacteria group bacterium | reverse complement strand
GTGTACTTAAACAGCGATTTTTTAATTGAATAAAGGATGTATGATAAACAAATCTTCCGATCTGATAATTTGTAATATGTCATTTGTAATTAATTTTGTTACTCGTCATTCGTAATTAATAATTCGTTATTGTTTTTGATGAGGCTTAGGCGGTAGAGAATAAATTGTGGTGAAACTTGGAATTGGTCAGCTAGTTCGTCTGGTGGACAATCAAGTATGGGGATAATTTGGGCGCTGGGGATCAAAAGGTAGGCCGAGAATTCTTCGGCTTGAGTTTCTTCTTTGTCGTTTTGGCCTTGTCGGTGTTGGGAAAAATACAATTGATTACCAGTGTGCAAATAGTGGTGGCCGAGGGCGTGAGCTAAATAATGTCTTTTTTGAGTATAGGGCATTTTGTTGTTTAAAATAATGTGGTCGCCAAAGTATAGCTCTTTTAATCGGCCAGATAACTCGTATTCGACAACCTCAATATTTTCTTTTTCAGCAATAAAATAGGGGTCGTTGCTTTGAAAACGAATTGTGATGATTTGGGCTTTTTGTTCGGCGTGGGTAATCATTATATTTTGGGGATTTGAATATTTTTGGCTCGTCTGAACTTGACTAGTTCAAAGGCGTCAATTATTGATTGTTTTTCGTCTTTGGACATGGAAGGTATTTCTTTAAGCATCAAAGTTATGGCCGGATCAGCGATGCCGGCTTCAGTGATTTTGGCTTCCATAATAATATCTTCAATATCTCTTTTAGATATTTTAAAGCCGCGGTACATGATTTTTTCGTAGACTTCATATTTTTCGGGAATACGAGCGAAGTTGGTAATTTGGCTTAGGTAAGCTTCGGTATAGCCAGTTTTTTTGGCAATTTGTTTGAGGGGGGTATGGGGAGAGATGAATTTTTTTATTTTTTTAATCAGAATTTGGCCGACTTGTTTTGAAATGCGCTGGTCTTTGTTGGACATTTTTTCTCCTTTTAATAGTTACGAATTACAAATTACAAATTAAGAGCATATTGTTTGCTAAGAAAAATTATTTGTGGCTATTTATATATTAACACATTTGTTATTGATGTAAAAATGTATTGTGGATAAAAAATTGTATATGTCGTTTTTTAGTATGTTTTGCGTAAATATTTGCTCGTAAATTAACAATAGTGTTAATATATATTTAGAAAAGGTAATTTAACAAATTGGTGTTTGGAAGACAAATATTTTTTTATTTTATTGTTTAACATATATGTTAATAATTTGGAGGGTGAGTATGAGAAAAGCTAAATCGATCAAGTCTTTTGGGAACAAGATTCTTGATTTTATGTCAGTTATTACGGTGTTTTTGTTGTTTGTGGGTATGTTGTACAAATAGGAGGGAAAATGGAAAGGCTGTTACATTTTGCGCGCTTAATGATTTATGTGATGGTGATGGTGGTGATTTATTTGGGTGTTAATCAGGTGCTGATAATTGCTAGTGGAAAAACAAATTCTTTACTAGGTAGTTTCAATTTGATTAATTTAGTTTGGGCTAAAGATGGGGGAGAAAACGAAAATGATCGGCAGTGGGCTAAAGTGATTGATGATTATCTAGCACAAAAGCAAAGTCCACTCTCGGGCTTGGGTGGTGAATATGTGACAGTGGCGCATAAGTATGATTTGCCTGTTTATCTGATGGTGGCGATGGCGGGGGCGGAAAGTGGATTTGGAAAATATGGTTACGCGCAAGACAATACATTCAATCCGGTGGGCTTGGGTATTCACGAGGGGCGTCGCTATGAGAATTGGGCGGAAAGTATTGAGGATACTGGATATGTATTGCGGACTTATTATTTTGATGAAGGGCGGGTGGATACGGTGGCCATTCAGAATAAATGGGCGCCGCGTTGTACTGACGGCAACGCCTGCCACAATTCTTGGGCGGACAATGTTGATTATTTTATGGCTGAGTTGGAGGCATGGGAAGAAAAATCTCGCTCGTAAAGTTGGGCGAGATTTTTTTGCTGCTTGAAACTTGTATCTTGATCCTTGATAATTGAATTGGTGGGCCTGTAGCTCAGTGGTAGAGCAGCCGGCTCATAACCGGTTGGTCGCTGGTTCGAACCCAGCCGGGCCCACTTGGATTGTAACAATTATCAATTGGTTATAATCATATAAATAGTTGATGAATTTTAAATTTAAAATTCATCAACTATTTACATGATTATTGATTTCTGATTATTTATTATTAATTATTCTATGGATTTGGAGTGGAAGAAAATTAGTCCAGTGGTGATGTTGGTGCTGGATGGGTTTGGTGTGACTTTGGAGCGAGAGGGGAATGCAATTCTAAATGCTAATATTCCGAATTTTGATCGTTTATGGAATGATTATCCACATGCATTGCTCAATGCTTCCGGCGAGTCAGTGGGTTTGCCGTGGGGTGAATATGGTAATTCGGAGGTGGGCCACATTACTTTAGGAATGGGAGCAGTGATTAAACAAAGTTTAGCTTTGATCAAGGATAGTATTGAAAGTGGCCAGTTTTATAATAACGATAAGATTGTTAAGGCCATTGCCGAGGCTAAGCGTAAACATAAAAAATTACACGTTGCGGGTATTTTCTCATCGGCGGGAGTGCATGGTCATGTCGATTATTTTGCCGCTATATTGAGGACATGTAAAAAACATAATTTTCGGAATGTCTATTTGCATTTATTCGCCGATGGGCGTGACGTGCCGCCGCAATCTTTCATGGATTTTTGGGAGGACTTATCTTTGATTGTCAAAGAGATCGGTTTTGGCCAAGTAGCTTCGGTGGCTGGTCGCTTTTATGCTATGGATCGTATTAGTCGATGGGATAGGACTGATTTGGCCTATCAGGCCATGTTGGGAATTGGCAAAGAAACGGCCAGCAATGTGGAGGAATTAATTGAAAATTCCTATGCCAATGGTATTTTTGATGAACAAATTATTCCTCGCACGATAGTCGATTCCCACGGTCGTCCGATTGGACCGATTGAAGCTGGTGATAGTATTATTTTTACTAATCATCGGCGGGATCGTATTCGGCAGATTGCCAGTTTTTTTGTGTCCGACGAGGAAGTAATAAAACAAACTCGTCAGACCGAGAGATTAACTGATTTGCAGGTAGTGAGTATGGTGTTTTATGAATTAATCAATATGGGAGTAAAAGTGGCTTTTTCGCCACAAGAGATCAACAAAGCTGCTGGTGAAGTGATGAGCTTGCCGCGGGTAATAAGTGAGGGCTTGATTCGTCAATATCACGTGGCCGAAACGGAAAAATTTCCGCATGTCACCTATTTTTTTAACGGTGGTGAAAAAGCTCAGTATAGTGGCGAGGAATATGTACATGTACCGTCGCCGAAAGTGCGTGGTTATGAAGAAAAACCGGAAATGAGTTTGCCGGAAGTAACCGAGAAGTTGTTGGCGGCGATCAATAGTGATCAGTATGGTTTTTTATTGAGTAATTTTGCGAATCCCGACATGATTGGCCATACGGGCGAATATGGAGCGGGAGTGAGGGCGGTTGAGTATGTTGATCAATGTGTGGGGCGGGTGGTGGAGGCGACTTTGAAAAAAGAGGGGACGGTTTTAATTACGGCTGATCATGGTAATTGTGAAGAAATGATTAATCCGATCTCCAAGAATATTTCCAAAGAGCATAGTTCAAATCCTGTACCTTTTTTTATGATTGATGATCGTTTTAAGTTTGATCGTCGACAAAAAATGTCATTTGCTGATGCTGGTGAGTTATCTCCCAATGGGTTATTGGCTGACGTCGCACCAACAGTTTTGGAGATGTTGGATATAGGTTTACCGGGAGATATGAGTGGTGTGTCGTTGTTTGACGCTTTGAACTAATTGATTTACGAGTGGCGTGAATTGTATTTTGCCCTCATATTATTTTTTGCGGACAACCTGTCTGAGGCGTTAATCATAGTCCCGGTCCGACAGTAGCGAGTTTTGGGAGCAAAAAATAATATGAGGGCAAAATACAATTCACGCCACTCGTAAATTTAATATTTTTTTCAGAATTAATTTATTTTTGGATAATTATGGGGGAGTTAAAATGTCATTATTAAACAATGACATTTTTTTATGAAGAAAATATTAACCTGGATTTTAGATTGGATTTTTCCTCGTTTTTGTATTTTTTGTTTGCGAGAGGGAAGTTTGTTATGTGTAAATTGTCGGCCAAAGTTAGAGCCTGTGGCGGTGCAGGTTTGTCCGGGTTGCGAACGAGTAAATCAAAAGGGAATGGTGTGCCATGATTGTCGGGCTAAATGGGGAATTGATTCATTGCAGGTGTGTTTTCGCTCTAATATTTGTATGCGGCGATTGGTGCATTTGTATAAGTACCAAAATATGTATGATTTGGATGAACCGATAGTTGATATGATCGTCGGGTTGGATTTGGCCAAGGAAAAATTTGATTTAGTGATGGCGGTGCCTTTGACAAAAAAGCGGCAGCGATGGCGGGGTTATAATCAGTCGGAGCGTTTGGCTAGATTGGTAGCGAAAAGACGAGATTTGTTTTATTTTGATTGTTTGGCGAGGAGACATGATCGAGTGCCTCAGGTTAAATTGGGGCGGGTGGAGAGAAAAGGTAATGTTCGGGGAGTTTTTGTTTTGAAACTGGAACCAAAATCAATTTTGGGTAAAAAGATACTGATTGTTGATGATGTTTGTACGACTGGATCGACTCTGAATGAATGTGCCCAGGTTTTGAAAAAGGCGGGGGCGAAAGGAGTGTCGGGGTTGGTGTTGGCGAGGGGAGTGTGATGAATCGTGAAAAATAATGAATTACAAATTATGAATTATCAAAAATAAAACAAAAACTTTTTCATGTAGCTATTTTCTTTTAAATAAAACTCGCCCTAGATGGTCGGTACTATTGATCGGGGCTCATACAGGTTATTTAAAAGAAAATAGCTACATGAAAAAGTTTTTGTTTTATTTTTGATAATTCATAATTTGTAATTCATAATTTTTCACGATTCAAGTTTTAGAATGGTGGGTTGTTTCGGTAGTTGAAGTTGTTGATTATGGCAGTGGAAATGTTGGTCGGGGGAAAGTAGGTTGGTAAAAGTGGAGTTGCCTGTCCAGGTATTGGTAGTGTTGATATGGAGAGTGGAAGGGAGCTCTCGGGGGTCGAGATTCAATAGGTTGAGGTAATAATTGTTGGTGGTTTGGATACCGATTAATAAAAGAGATGAGGAGGTGTGAAGAATGGTAATTTCTCCGGTGGTCAGTTCGGGATTTTGGTGACGGATTTTGATGAGTTTCTGGATATGGTGCAAAAATTCAGATTGAGATTGGGTAAGATGATTGAGATTGGGCATAGATTGCCGTATATGAAAATCATGAATGGGGTGTTTTTCGCCATTTAATAATATTTCATCGCCATAATAAATGCATGGCAAACCAGGATGAGTAAAAAGAAAAGTGAATATTTGTTCTAAGTAGTCGGGCTGATAAATTTGATTGTATATTCGGTTGGTGTCGTGATTACCGACGAAGTTGGCAAGGAGGATGTGGTTGTATTTTCCTGATTGAGGATGTTTTTCGTAATTGATGATTTCAGTTAATTGCCAAAAATCTTTTTGGTTAAAGGCACCCAGGATATGTTGAAAAAGTTGATAATTGGTGCCGGTATCTAAAGTGGTGGGATTGATCCATTGATTGTAATCTTGCTCGACTAGTTCACCAATAAGCAGACAGTGAGGATTGATGTCTTTGCATACTTGACGAAATTCCTGCCAGAATTGAGGCGGGATATCGTAGGCTACATCAAGTCGCCAACCATCGATGTGGTAATTTTTGAGCCAAAACTGGGCCACATTGAATATGTATTTTTTTACACTTGGTTGGTCAAGATTGAGAATGGGTAATTCAACGATATTTTTCCAATAGGCATAACTAAAGCCATCTTTCCAGACTGTATCTTGATTAAAATTGATATCTTGATACCAATCGATATATGGTGAGGTTTTTTGCTGGTTTTTGATGTCTAGAAAGGCGGGGAAGAGGCGGCTGGTGTGGTTGATGGTAATATCGAGGATAACTTTTATTTTCTGTTGGTGCAGCTCGTCAATAATTTCGTGTAATAGTTGATTGGTGCCGAGACGGCGGTCGACTTGAAAATAATCAATGACATCATAGCCGTGAGTGCATGATTCAAAGACGGGACCGATAATTACGGTATTGATACCGAGTTTAGTGAGGTGGGAATAGTAGTGTCTGATTTTGTTGAGCCGATTAACCGGTTGGATTTGACTAATGGTGGATTCTGGTTTGGTAATGGGATTGACGGCGGGACAATCACAAAAACCCAAGGCGTAAATTTGGTAGATGATGCTACTAAACGTCCAATCGGGGATGTATGATAGGTTGATTTTTTCTTGGTTCATTTAATCCGACTGCAGATTTCGGCGGCTTGCATAATGGCGTCTCCAAGGCGGCCGACTTGGGATGAGTCGCCAATGTTGTAGGTGGTTTTAACTAGTTTTTTCAAGGGGAGATAGGTATCAATATTGGGCCGGCGACCAAAACAAATAATAATCTGATCGGCTTTGAGCTTGGTCTTGCCTTTGCCTTTGGTGACGATGACACCATCGTTCTCGATACGGTCAACTTTGGTGTTGGTGTGGATAATAGCTTTATTTTTGGCTAGTCTTTGTAGCATCAGTTCTCTCTCATCGCCCGGCATTTCCAGAGCAATGTCCGGCCCCATTTCAATAATGGTGACTCGATGTTTTTGGCTGGCAAGTAGATCGGCGACTTGAGCGCCTTGGCAACCACCGCCAAGGACAATTAATTTTTTCTTCAGTTTGGCTTTGCCCTTCAATACTTGTTCGGATAGGATGACGTTTTTCAGGTCAATGCCGGTTAGATCGGGTTTATTGGCAATCGATCCGGAGGCATTGATAAGAATGTCTGGTTTTTCTTTATTGATTATTTTTTCATCGACGATTTGGCCGAGTTTTACTTTGACCGAGCTTTGGTTAACTTGGTTGATAAGGTGATTTTTGAGGATACTGATGCCGTCACGATAGGGAGTTTTTTCCGCGAGATTCAATAGGCCGCCCAGTTTTTTGCTTTTTTCGTACAGGGTGACTTGATGACCAAGTTTAGCTAAGGTGATGGCGGCGTACAAACCGGCTGGTCCACCACCGGTGACCAGGATTTTTTGCGGTTTTTTAGTGGGGGTGAATTTTATTTTGTTTTCAAAGCCACAAAGAGGATTGACAGTGCATCGTACATCTTGTCCGACAAACAGACGGGAGATACAATTTTGGTTACAACTGATGCAGTGATTGATCTGGCCTTGTTGATCGTTTTTGACTTTATTGGGCCATTCGGGATCAGCCAGAACTGCGCGACCGATGGCGATGAAGTCGGCTTTTTTGTCGGCTAAGATTTTTTCGGCTAGTTCTGGTTGGTGAATTTTGCCCACGGTGATAACGGGAATTTTAACCGCTTTTTTGACTTGAGTGGCATATTTAACCAAGGGAGCGGGGGGGATAGCCATGGGTGGAATTAACAAGCCTTGGTTGTATGAACCATAATTGCCGACCGAAATATGTAGGGCGTGAACGCCTAATTTCTCTAATTCTCGGGCGATTTTGATTGTTTCATCGATTCTGATGCCATTGTCCATTAGTTCATCGGCGGAGAGGCGAACAATAATTGGAAAATCATTTCCCAAAATAGCTTTGGTTTTGAGGACAATATTTTTTAGGAAACGGAAACGATTGGTAAAATTACCGCCGTATTTATCTTTCCTTTGATTGGAAAGGTTAGACAGGAATTGGGTGATAAGGTATCCATGAGCGCCGTGTATTTCCACAAAATCCATACCGGCTTCCTGGGCCCGGGTGGCACCATCGGCGTATTTATTTTCCAGTTCAGTGATTTGATTCAATGTTAATTGTTTGGGCATTTCTTGCATGACCGGACAGGAGATGGGAGAAGGGGCCACTGGTTTTTTATGAGTAACGGATGAATGAGTTTGGCGACCGGCGTGGTAGAGCTGAACGCCAATTTTGGCATCATGAGAGTGGGCGACTTTGACTAGTTTTTTTAATCCGGTGATCAGGCTGTCTTTATCGATGCCTAGCTCATTGGTAAAACCTTTGCCTTCGGGCGAAATAAAAGTTGCTTCGAGTATTAAGAGTCCAGTGCCGCCTTTGGCGATTGATTCAATATGTGCCAGGTAGCGAGGGGTAACTTCACCTTTGCTGCTGGCGTAGTTTCTGACCATGGGCGGCATGACAATTCGGTTTTTGATGGTCATGGGGCCAATCTGTCCAGGAGTGAATAATAGGGGAAATTTGTTTTTCATATGATGTTTTGATTAATGACAAATTACAAATGACAAATATATTGTAACAAATTTATTAAATATGTTTTGGTATTGATTTATATATTTATGGGGAGTATTATATAGATAGTTATCTATGTATCTATATTAACATCTTATTATACTTAATACTTATGGATAGTTTATTTAAAGCTTTGTCTGATGGTAATCGCCGGAAAATTATTGAATTATTGAAAAAGCGAGATATGTCACAAAAAGAGCTACAGGCTCATTTTAAGATCACACAAGCTAGTTTGTCACATCATTTGGATGTTTTGAAAAGAGCTAATTTGGTGGTCGATGAGCGTCGTGGGCAGTTTGTCTTTTACTCTTTAAATTTATCAGTGGTGGAAGAAGCGGTTAATTTTTTTATTAGTATGTTTAAAAGTGGAGGTGGGAAATGAAAAAAGTCTATTTTTATTTGAAATTGGTCTTGATCCTGATAATGGTATTTCTTAGTTTATGGTTTTACGGACAATTGCCGGAAATGGTGCCTATTCACTGGAACTATGCCGGTGTTCCCGATGATTATGGCACTAAGGAATTTGCGGTTATTTTGTTTCCGGCTATGTCGGTGGGCGTGTTGATTTTGTTTATGTTGTTACCAATGCTGGATCCAAAGAAAGAGAAATATCAGAAATTTCAGGATGCTTATGAGATGATCCAACTGGTGATTATGGCTTTTTTTACCTATATGTATGCGGTTACTCTTTTTGCGGCGATGAATCCGGAAATCAACGTTGGTCAGTGGGTAGTAAGTGGGATCGGAGTGATGTTAATTCTTATTGGTAATTATTTGAGTAAAGTCCGGCAGAACTTTTTTGTGGGAATCAAAACTCCCTGGACGCTGGCCAGTGAAGAGGTGTGGAATAAAACTCATCGACTGGGGGCCTGGTGTTTTGTGATTGCCGGTTTGATACTTTTGGTGATGGCTTTGATGGGAAATATACTACTAGAATTGTTTGTTCCGGCGATGGTGGTGGCGTTAGTGGTGCCGATTGTTTATTCCTATTTAATTTCAGTGAAAAAGCGTTAAAGGAAAATTATTATTTATTCTCCCACAAACATTAGACTAACAGTGCGGGGACGGGAACGATCGAGCTCAATGAGAAAGAGGCGTTGCCAGATACCTAGGTTAATTTTCCCGCCAATTATTTGCACGGTGATACTGGTGGGGAGGAAAATAGCGTTGCAATGGGAATGACCGTTGATGCAGCCGTCGTTGTTACAGGCGTGGGATTCATTGTGTTCGTAGTGGCGGTCTTTGGGATTTAATTCTTCCAGTCGTCGTTTGATGTCATGCAATAGACGCTGATCGGTAAATTCATTGATGCACAGGGCGGCACTGGTGTGTTCTAAAAAAGTGTTAATAATACCGTTTTGTAAATTGTTATCAGCTACCCATTTGGCTAGATGATGGGTAATATCGATCATGTCGTATTCGGCTTTGGTTTGAAGATTGATTTGGTGGTTGATTATTTTCATACTTTTTCTTTATTTAATTGATAAATATGAAATCTTGGTATTAAAAAAGTTATATCTTCTATGATAGCAAAAAGGTAATTAAAACGGTATTAAGAAAATTAGGAATTAGGAATTCTTCCAGCATGATTGATAAATATTTTAATTATTGATAAGATTTCAAGTGTCGGGGAGAGGTGGCAGAGCGGTTGAATGCGGCGGTCTTGAAAACCGTTAGACCCGCAAGGGTCTCGGGGGTTCGAATCCCTCCCTCTCCGTTTTCAATGCAAAGGGGATGAGAAGTTTATCCCCGAAGGGGGAATTTTGTTAAAATAAAACCATGACCAAAAAAGAAATTATTCCAGGTGCACTACATAAAATGCCAGCGGATTTACGAAAAGTCCTTACTGCTGACCCGGTGGCTAAAACTGCCTGGGAGGATATTACGCCACTGGCGCGCAATGAGTGGATTTGCTGGGTTATTTCCGTCAAAAAATTGGAAACGAGAAGAAACCATATTGAAAGGATGCTTAGGGAGCTTAAAGAGGGAAAGCGTCGGCCATGTTGTTGGGCTGGTTGTGTTCATCGCTTGTCAGTCCGAAAAAACTCTTAGTGTGGGTCTTGGTAAATAATAATAAAACAATTTAATTGTTAAATGGTCAAATTATTATTAACATCGGCCGGTTTGACTCATCGTGATATTGTGGCCAGGATGCGGGAATTATTGATTGGATTGGATAATAAAAAAGTGGGGGTTTTGTACACCGTGCGAAATCCGGGTGATGAGTGCTGGTTAAAACAGCAAGAGCAAGAAATGAGGGAATTGGGTATTGATTATGAAATGGTTAATATTTCTATCGAAAGAAATATAGCGAACGAGCTCAGTGATTTTGGGGTCTATTATGTGACCGGCGGGAATACTTTTTATATTTTGGATCAATTACGTCGGACGGGAATTGATAAATTACTATTGGATCGGATTAGTTCGGGATGTGTCTATGTGGGTTTAAGCGCGGGCAGCATTATTGCCGGGCCGGATATTGAGGTGGCCGGTTTTGGGATTGGAGCGGATGAGAATGATATTAATTTAACCGATTTAAGTGGTTTGGGTTGGGTGGATGTTTATGTCTGGCCGCACTATCTGTTGAGTGATGGTGAAGATTTGAGGAGATTTTATCAGCAAAAACAAAAAATGGTGGTGGGATTAACTGATGAACAGGCAATTTTGGTTGATGGAGAGCAGATGAGGGTAATTGGTGCTGCGGGAGGAATAATTTTGTAGATAGTTGGTAATAAGAGATACATAGATTGGAAATTGGTGAAAATATTGATATGATAGGGCATATCAATATTATTTTGTTATGATAGGTTTTAATTATGCCATTAGAAATTAATAATGATGCTTGTAAAGACGGAGAGATGCTGTCGAGTATTAAATTTCATGAGATTGATGGTCGGTTTGTGATTGGAAAATCAATGAAACTATCTGAATTAAGACCATTGCCGCCGGTGGTAATTTGTGAGAATAATTTTCCTTTAATGGATTTGGTTGATAGTATTAATAAAACTGATGTGCCGCCGGCGTGTGTATTAGAACGGAGTAATAATGTCGGGAAAGTTGGATCGGGTAAAGTTGAAATTGATTATGTACCTGTAGTAGTTAATGAGGAGGGGATCAAAGGTATTCTGTCGGGGCCAAATGTTTTGCAAAATCGGAAAATTGTTATTTTGAGTCAAGGTTTACAGGCGGAGTGGAATTGCATCAGTAACCAGTGGATTCAAGAGATTCTCCATGGGTATGGAATATGTACTTTGTCATATGATTATTCAGGTGATGTGGGAATTGAAAAACGGAGTTATGATTTGGTGAAAAATTTTGAGTATTTAAAGCGGTGGGGTTATAAAGTTGGTGGCTATGGATCAAGTTATGGCGGGTTGGCATTGTTGTTGGCCAGTAGCCAATTATGTGATACGGGAAGCAATTTTGAAGTGATTGCTAATCGGACTATTATTCCTAAGCTTAATGATACTTTAGTCAAAGATCTGCGGGGTAAAACAGGTAATTCGGCGATCGATTTAAAATATATTCAGTGTAATATTGGCCAGGTTGTGAGCCAACTAAATGAGGGTGGATTGAGAGTGACGGAACGCGAACTGTCGGCTGTTTGTGAAGGACAATATAATCTTGATAAGGTGGTAGATAAAATTATTTGTCCGCATTTAAATGTACAAGGTTCTTTTGATGAAAAAGTAGATATATATGCTGTTAACCAAGTGATGAAACAAATCAGTAAGCAAAATCATGATAATTATATGGTGGAAATTTCTGGCGCTAATCATGGTTGTGAACATCTTGATCACTACAAAATCCAATTATATCTTCTGGCTAGTTTTTTGATTGAAAAGATGAGGGGGTAGTTTGTCTTTGGTAATTTTCTTTGTGTTCTAGTGCTGCTATTATTAAAGAAATAGCCGTATTTTTTTAATATGAAAATAAGTATAATTATTCCCACTTTAAATGAAGAAAAGTACATTGTGTACTTGCTGAAGGATATTAAAAAACAAACATTTACTGACTATGAGGTGATTGTGGCTGATGCTGGCTCGAAAGATAAGACCAGGGCGATTGCCAAAAAATATAAAGCTCGAGTGGTGGCGGGAGGATTGCCGGCGGTGGGGCGAAATCGAGGGGCGGCGGTGGCCCAAGGGGAATATCTGTTTTTCTTTGATGCTGATGTCAGGCTGCCGGCGGATTTTTTACAGAAGGCTTATGCGGAAATGCAGGAGCGAGGGTTAGATATTGCTTCCTGTGAGTTTTTACCTATTTCTGATTTGCTGGTTGATCGGGTGCTGCACCGAACGGTGAATACTTTTTTTAAGATTCATCAGTTTACTTATCCACACGCGCCCGGGTTTTGCACTTTGGTGACCAAAGAAGTGTTTAATAAAGCGGGGGGTTTTGATGAAGAAATTAAAATAGCCGAAGATCATGATTTTTCCAAGCGAGCGGCTTATTTTGGTTTGTTTCGGGTTTTGTTTTCGACTCATATCCGAGTGAGCGTGCGCCGATTAAAAAAAGAGGGTCGGATTGGTATTTCCAAAAAGTATTTGCAGACGGAATTGTATCGCTATGTTTTGGGCGAGTTAAAAACTGATATCGTGGAATATGAATTTGATAAATTTGATGATGAAAAGAAATCTTTTTTGGAAAAGAACTTGATCAGGTTGGATAAAAAATTGGTGGCTATCAACAAGAGTTTGGACCGGGTGATTTATCGGCGAGCCAAGAAGGGAATGGAATGGTTGGGAGTAAAAAAATATTTATCAACGGCGCGACACGGTTATAATCGGGTGTTTGAGGAGTTGGTCAAACTGCTGGATTGATGTTAATAAATGAGTTGTGCTAGTTAATATATCTTATCTGTCATCCTGGAGGCGGAAGCGTAGCGCTCCGGCATCCAGGATCCAGTAAAAATATTTATATTAAGGAAGTGAATCCTGGATAAGAAGCTCCGCCCTGGGCGGATTTCTTTCCAGGATGACATTGACCGGACAATGATTAAATATTAACTAGCACAACTCATTAATTAATAATTTATTAATGATGATTAACTTATTATGAATAAAAAGTTAATAATTATTTTGATATCTGTTTTGGTAGTGGGGGCGGGATTGTATTTGGTTGGTGATTATCTGGGGTGGTGGATGCCGAGAGTAATGGAGAAGGGCAAAGTAGTAGTTGTTGATAATGGTCGTCAGGAGAGTGATTTGACGGAGGCGGTGACAGAAAACTTGGATGTCGATCAGGGAGAGGTGGCGGTGGTTGAATATCGAGTAGAGGAGGTGGCTAGGGGTTTGTTTGTGCCTTGGAGTATTGTTTTTACCTCGGCCGAGCGGATGTTGGTGACAGAGAGAGATGGAAAAGTTCGTCAGGTAATCAACGATGTGTTGCAGGACGCGCCGCTGCATGTTTTTTCGGAAGTTTCGGCGCTGGAAGAGGAGGGATTGATGGGTATGACTTTGGATCCTGATTATGAGAATAATCGGTTTATTTATTTTTGTCTGGCTTATCCCCGAGGTGATGAATATGTGGATAAAGTAGTGCGTTGGCGTGACAATATTGATTCGCTTGGTGAGGAAACAATATTGATCGATGACATTCCGGCAGCGGTTTATCACGCTGGCTGTCGGGTAAAGTTTGGCCCGGATCAAAAATTATATATTACTACCGGTGATGCTACCGAGAGATATCTGGCGCAAGATATGAATAGTTTGGCGGGCAAAATATTACGGATCAATAGTGATGGTTCAATCCCGGCTGATAATCCGTTTTTTGGCAGTCCGGTTTGGACTTTGGGACATCGAAATTCACAAGGTATTGCTTGGACCAAGGAGGGAGTGATGTACGAAACAGAGCATGGACCGAGCGGTTTTGACGGTCCGGGGGGTGGTGATGAAATAAATATTATTCAAGCCGGGCAAAACTATGGTTGGCCGTTTGTTTCGCATGAGCAGAGCCAGGAGGGTCTGGAATCACCTAAATTGGTATTTACTCCGGCCGAGGCGCCGGCTGATATTATTTACTATAATTCAGACGTTATTCTGCAATTTAATGGTAATTTATTTTTTGGTGTGCTCAAGGGAGAAGGGATAATCAGAATTGTTTTGGATCCCAGTGACGCAACCAATATTTTAGAGTATGAAAAAATGGCCACGGTAAATGTGGGTCGGGTGCGAGAAGTGGCTTTAGGCCCGGAGGGAGCGATATATTTTACTACCAGTAATCGGGATGGACGGGGAACGCTGCGCGAGGGCGATGATCGGATTTATAGAATAATTACGAATTAACGAGTTGTGTGAATATACAATTAACTCTTGATTGTCATCCCCGCCTTGAGCGGGGATCTCATCATCAAGATTAAAATATACGCGTTACATATGAGATCCCCGCTAACTTACCCCATAAATCTAACGAGTTTATGGGGACCCTGAGAGGCGGGGATGACATGCAAACTAAATATGTCACTTTGTCACTTTGTAGTCATTTTTTCGAGGAGAACATATTGCATTTGGCTGTGGTCAATGACGCGAATTTGGCTGCCGTCGGGTTGAATCAGGTCAACGGTGGTGCCTTCGATCGGACAGCCGGAAGCAAAAACCAGA
Organism: Patescibacteria group bacterium; assembly: GCA_041648895.1. Lineage (GTDB taxonomy): Bacteria > Patescibacteriota > JAHJAL01 > JAHJAL01 > JAHJAL01 > JBAZOB01. Next base: position 2,008 of record JBAZOB010000027.1, on the reverse strand, counting down.
TCGTGATGGGTGTCGCTGGTAACTTGGCCGCCAAAGTGAGAGCTGGTGCCGTAGGCGATATGGAGGCCGGCTTTTTCATCTTCCAATATATTGCCGGTAATTTCAGCTTGGGGGTTGCAGCCCAGGCCTAATTCGGCGATGTTGCGTCGGGTAGGGTCGGCCGTAAAATATTGATTAAGCTCGCTGGCTTTGGGTTCATCGCCTTCAATTTTAACAATCTGATTGGCTTCAATGATAAATTTGACAATTTGGCCATCAAAGTTAAAAGGCATAACACCTTTGGTTTGGCTGGGACCATATTGGGCTTTCTCCGATTCCGTGCCTTCATAGGGAGTCATAAAACCTTCGCCGGCGGGGAAGTTGCCAAAGCTACCAGTGGTAGTGTAGTCGCCGTCATCGGCGATGGCGATTTGGCGCCAGCGGAGGTCGAGGTAAAGTTGATCGTTGGTGGAAAAAGTAATTTGAGCCCCAATGGATTGGTCGAGAAGTTGCTTGAGGGTAGTAGCGTAGAGTTTGACTTTGGCGTAATCGGCGCTAATGGCGGTTTCTTCCATTCTTTTTTCAATCTGGGGCATACTGGCAATTCGGGAAATATTGTCGGGTGACTGGATAATTGCTTTTAGGGGAACGCTGTAAGAGTATTCGGACATTGATAGGACGAGATGGTATTGTTTGGCTGTTTCAATAATGTCTTCGGGAAGAAGATAATTTGAGCGTCCGACAGATGGGAATTCTAGTCTGTCGACAGTTAGATTTAAATCGTTTTCTTGGCTGATATTATGGAAAGCTTCTTCCCATTCGTGAGCCATTTGTCTTCTCTCGCTCCATTTTTGGTTATCGGGTATACTTTCACGGGGGACATCAACTAGAATCAAAACTTTTTCGTTCTTTTGGGGAGCAAAAACGTCGATTAACATTTTTTGGCGTTCTTTTGGGGACATATATATAATTACTATTCTTCAATCTTTTTAGTACAAAACCACCAGTCATAACATTTGGCGTTTTCGTCAGGTTGCAGGCGTTTTTCGGCTTCCAAAACATCGGTGGCGGGGGGGATAATGACGTGATCGCCGACAATTTCATTGTGGGGCCAGTTGGCGGGGGTGGCGATATTGTGTTTATCGGCTAATTGTAGGGCTTTGACGGCGCGCAGGATTTCATCGATATTGCGGCCAACTTCTTGGGGGTAGTAAAGCATGAGACGAATTGTGCCTTCGGGATCGACAACGAAGACGGCGCGGACGGTGTTGTAGCCTTTTCGAGGGTGCACCATGCCTAGAGCGTGAGCTAATTTGCCGGCGTGATCGGCAATAACGGGAAATTCGACGGAGGTGTTAATATTTTCTCGCATCCATTCCAGCCATTTGATGTGGGAGAAAACTTGATCAATGGAAAGTCCGATTAATTCGGTGTTAATATTTTTGAATTCTTCATAGCGGGAGGCAAAAGCGGAAAATTCGGTTGTACATACCGGGGTAAAATCAGCGGGGTGGCTAAACAAGACAAACCATTGACCATGAAAATCATCAGGTAAAGTCATGCGGCCGCGGGTGGTTTGGATACCAATCGGAGGAAATTTTTCACCAATCAACGGAATTCTTTTTAGTTCACTATTTTCCATATTTCTCCTCTTAATTATTATTTCTATTATTTATCATAATATTATTGGTAATAGTTATCAATAAATAACTTATTTTTTTATATTAGTGAAAGTAAGGTGTTTTCTGTTTGCACATGAATGATCAGAAATATCACCAGAATGATAAAGAAAATAATTATGGCTAATAGCCAGAAACGTGGATTCATTTTTACTATGAATTATTAATTTTAATTTGGTCTTCCCAGTCTTTTTCTTGATTTAATTTTATTATATCAAAAACATATTAATGAGTAGTGCTAGTTAATATATCTTATCTGTCATCCTGGAGGCGGAAGCGTAGCGCTCCGGCATCCAGGATCCAGAAAGAATTATTTATACTAAGGGAGTGGATCCTGGATAAGAAGCGCT
>JBAZOB010000026.1:0-17177 GCA_041648895.1 Patescibacteria group bacterium | reverse complement strand
CGACCATGATTTTGCCATCAAATATAATTTACCCGTCATTGAAGTCGTCCGCCCCCTCGAAGGGGAACCGCACGATAACGCCGAACACCGCGATACCGTCACCGCAATTGTCCAACGACCATCCGATGGCAAAATTTTATTAGTACAATGGAAACAACAAAACTGGCTCTCCCCGCCCATTGGCGGTATCGACGAAGGTGAAACACCAGAGCAGGCCGCCGAAAGAGAATTATTGGAAGAAACCGGTTACCGGGCCAAAGCCGTTAAAAAACTCGGGGGACAAATTGAATCTCATTTCTATGCCGATCACAAACAAGTCTGGCGGTCCCGCTTGGATCAACCTGTTCTGCTGGAATTAATTGATGACCAACCCCAAGCCAGATCAGATGATGAAAAAGACACTCTCGACCCAGTTTGGCTGGACCCGAGCGAGGCCATCAATAAAATCACTCATCACTACAACACCATTAGCATTAAGAGAATGCTAGGCATTGAAAAATGCTTTAGTGGTGAAGGTCGCGTTATCAACTCCGGCTGGCTCGATGGTCTGACCACCGCGGCGGCTAAAATCAAAATAGTGGACCATCTAGCCAAAAATAATGCCGGCGCCAAAAAAATTGACTACAAAATTCGTGACTGGCTCTTTTCCCGCCAACGCTACTGGGGTGAACCTATTCCTCTAATCCATTGTCCCAAATGTGGTATTGTGCCGGTACCCGATGCCGAATTACCCCTGCGCCTACCGGCCATTGACAACTATCAACCAACTGATACCGGCGAATCACCTTTGGCCAACGTGCAAAGCTGGGTCAAAGTCGATTGTCCGCGCTGCCATGAGCCCGCCCAGCGAGAAACCAACACCATGCCGCAATGGGCCGGCAGTTGTTGGTATTACCTGCGTTTCATTGATCCGCGCAACGATCAAGCCCTGGCCGATCCCGCTAAATTAAAACAATGGCTACCAGTGGATTTTTATGTTGGCGGTGCCGAACACGCTGTTTTACACCTGTTGTACGCTCGTTTTTGGCATAAATTTTTACATGACATCAAAGTTGTACCCACCTCCGAACCCTTCCAAAAATTAATTAACGTCGGCCTAGTCATGGCTGCCGATGGTACCAAAATGTCCAAAAGCAAAGGTAACGTCATTAATCCCGATGAGATGATTGCTCAATACGGCGCCGATACTTTTCGGGCCTACGAAATGTTTATGGGTCCTTTTACCGATGCTATCGCTTGGGACACCAAAGGGATGCAGGGTGTGCACCGTTTCTTAAATAAAGTCTGGACTCTGGCCCAAGAAATAATTCTGATCAATGAAAAAATAACCGACACTCCCGAGCAATGGCTCTATTTGTCCCATGAAATCAAAGAAGTGGAATTGGCCACTTTGGTTAACAAAAACATTAAGAAAATAACCGAGCAATATGACCACCTGGCTCTCAACACGGCCGTTAGTCACCTGATGATTTTTGTTAACGATTTAATTGATTTAAAAAATAAATTTAATCCGACCACCGACCCCATTGCCTGGCGCCAATCTTTGGAAGCCTTGCTGTTGCTGTTATCTCCCATCTGCCCGCATATTAGTGAAGAATTATGGCATCAGTTGGGCCACACCCGCTCCATTGTGCTCATGAATTGGCCGACATATGATCCCCGGTTAATTAAAGATGACACCCAAATTATCCCGGTGCAGATTAACGGTAAACGCCGCGCGGAAATCATTGTCCCGGCCGATGCCCACGAAGATCAAGTCATTGCCCAAGCCAAAGCCGACCCCAATATAAAAAAACATTTAGCTGACCAGAAGATCGTTAAAGAAATTTATGTATCAGGAAAAATATTAAATATTGTTATTAAATAACACCTTATTGTAGAGACGTAGCATGCTACGTCTCTACCGGAACAAAACAAATGCAATTGTAAATTAAATAATAAAATGAAAAACAAATTATTCAAATCATCCCTAATATTATTCATCGGCTCCATGACTGCCTACGCCGGTGCTTATTTTTTTCATTAAGCTCTGGGGCGCATCCTCTCGCCGGCTGAATATGGCACCCTGGGAGCTTTGTTGTCAATTTATATCATTATCTCCACCCCCCTCTCGGCCGTACAAACGACCGCCGCCAAACTTTTTGCCCAATACCAAACCCAGACCGAAAAAATTAAACAAATCTACGCCCAGCTCAATAAATATCTCGCTCTGATCAGCTTGGTCAGTTTCATCTTGTTTTTTATTTTCCTTCTCTTCGCGTTTAATTTTTTCAATCTTGAGAGCCGCGTGGGGTTAATAATTTTAGCCTTCTCATTGTTATTTATGTTTAAACTTTCTTGGAATAGGGGAGTGATGCAAGGATTGCTTAATTTCACTGATCTCTCCGTTTCGTTTGCCTTTGAAGGTTTAATCAAGCTAGTGGTAGGTGTCGGCCTGGGTGTATTATTTCTTCGCGCCGACTACACAGTTTTTAGCATCACTTTTTCCCTCCTCATTGCCTATCTGCTTAGTCTATCCTATGTTAAAAAAATCCACGCTCTGGCGCCTCCCACCATTTCAACTGTGGATATAAATTACCGGGAATTATTAATTGAGGCGTTGCGAATGATTATTGGTATGCTTGGTGTCATGTTTTTTGTCAGTATTGACGTGATTATGGCCAAAAAATATCTCTCCGCTGATGCCGCTGGTTTATACACCGCCTTGTCCACCCTTGGCAAAATTGTCTTTTTTGCTCCCACCAGCATTGCCCAAGTGATGTTTCCCTACACTAGCCGCGAAAAAAATAAAATCACTCGTCTGGCTTTAATGAAAAACGCCCTGCTCATGGTGATTGGCATTGTCGGCGTCATTACTCTTGTTTATTTTATTTTCCCCCAACCCATATTTAATTTACTTTTTGGTAGTAAATATGCCGGCATCAATAATCTTCTCGGAATAATAGGCATCGCCATCGGCGTCGTCAGTATTGTCCAGTTGATAATTAATTATCTTCTTTCTCAACCCGGCTGGCAATTTGCCTGGGCCCTCTTCGTAGCGGTTATTTTCCAATCTACCGCTTACACCATTTGGCACGCCGATGTCGGCCAGATGGTACTCGTCACCCTAGCCAGCAGCGTGGTTTATCTATTCACCACGAGTTTAGCCTTATACAATACCGAGAATATATAATTATGAATGACAAATGACGAATTGAATTAGTCATTTGTCATTCATAATTATAAACCCACATTCCTCTTCAACCCGCCATATTTCGCCCTCTTAACCGCCGATTTTCTAAACAAATGTTGATAATCATCAACCGTCATATTTTGAATCGTCTTAATTTTTAATTGATCGCGTCCCGATTTGGTGCGAAATTCCTCCATTCTAGTTGGCAGCACTCGGGTATTCCATGGGCAGACTTCCTGACAAATATCACAACCAAAAATCCGATTTTTCATTTTCTTTTTAATGTCGGCCGGTATTTCCCCCCGATTTTCCACCGTGTGATAGGCAATACAGCGCCGGGCATCAACCGTTTTCGGCTGACGAATCGCTCCGGTCGGGCAACCATCCATACAGCGCCGGCACTCTCCGCAACGCCCTTTGACCAAATTAATAGATTCCGACAGATCGATTTGAGTAAAAATGCTGGTGATAAAAAAATATGAACCAATTTGGTCGTTGATCAAATTACCGTTTTTACCAATAAAGCCTAGGCCAGCTTTAGCCCCCAGCTCTCTTTCCAACAGCGGTCCCGTATCGGCGTAAAATTTGTGCTGATATTTACGGTCGTACTTTTCATCCAACCAATTGATAATATTGGCCGCCTTTTTCTTTAACACCTCATGATAATCATCACCCCAGGCATATCGAGCCATCAAAGCTCGGCCCGGATCGTTAATTTCTTCCGGGCCATAGTGACGATTGAAATATGACACACCCAAAACAATGATAGCCCGACAATCATCCAATATTAATCGCCAATCCTCTCTTTTGTCCCCATTTTTTTCCAACCACGCCATATCGGCATGATAGCCGCGCGCCAACCATTGTTGAAAATATTTATAATTACTCACTTTCCCGGGCTTGACTACCCCGAATAAATCAAAACCCAAGCCCAAACAATATTCTTTTAGTTTTTCAATTGGCTTCATTATTATCTCTATTCTACCTCAAAATAATCCCCAGCCGTCAGATCCAAATTATTCACCACCAGTTGGTATAATCCAGCTTGGTCAATTACTTCGCCATAAATAATGATACTACCATTAGTATCATTAATATTTTGCTCAAAGGACACCCATTTGTTATCCGGCTTTTTGAGTGACACCAAAACCTGACCAATGTTTTGCCTGGCATCAATATTAAAAGTAAAATCATTATCGATCTTCGGCGTATCATAGATATTTATAGATAAATTATTAGTGTCAATCATCATCTTATCCGTCGGCCTTTGAGTGGCCTGATAAATTGACCAACCCGAGATGATTATCATTACCGTTAAAGCCAATAGATATAAATAACTAATATATTTATCCCAAACCAAATTAATCGATAAGTCCACCTGGTTAAAACTATTCCAGAAATAATAATAGAGCAACAAAATAAAAATTGCGTTGCCCACCCAAACCGCCGCGTCCTTATCCCACCAATAAATAAGTGGTAACATCAATACCAATACGACCGCCAATAAAACGATCACCCGCTCGCTCCGGATGAGTATCAGCATCAGAATCGAGACCAAAATCACCGCTAAATTTATCCAATTTTCCAGCCCCAAAAGCCATAACAGCAGGAGAATGATAAAAATATAGATCGTTGATTTATAATTAATTTTTGTCGGTATGTTCATAGCCGCCAAACCATACCAAAAAACCGCAATTTTGTCTACCCATTAGTCCCTGTTTAGAAAAAATATTTATTTGTAGTATAATAAACCAAAAGAGGGAAAACTATGAATTTCAACGATACTATTATTGGTCAAAATACCAATGTATCAGGCAATCTCAAATGTACCGCCGATATTTTTGTGGGTGGGCATGTTGATGGCTTGGTCTATTCCGATCAAAACATTATTATCATGGAAAAGGGGGTGGTCAAAGGTCAGGCCGAATCAATGGAGTTTACTTTAAATGGTACCCTGGAAGGTAAAGTCAAGGCCAAAAAAATATATCTGACCCCTTCCGCTAGACTGCTTGGCGATCTCATCACCAACACCCTCAAAATTGATGCCGGCGCCAGTTTCATTGGCCACAGCAAGAAAATTGATCAGGAAAAAGACTCCAAGCTCAATAATACCGATCTTATTTATGAAATATAAAAATATTAAATTTAAAATTGAAAATTAATCAACTAAATGTATTATTATATCCTCGAGAGTGCCCGGCAGAAAGATTTTGAGAAAATTGAACCAAAAGTCAAAGAAATTCTCACCAATTTTGATATCCTTGGTGAGTTTAACTACATCGAGCATATTGCTGACACGGAAGAAGCTGTGAAAATTGCCATCAAAAAAGGCTTTAGTACCATTGTTGCTGTTGGCGGTGATGCACTAGCCAACAAAATTGCCGTTAACTTGGTAAATTCCAAAATCGCCGTCGGCATTTTACCATTGGAAGAAGGATTATTGTCCACGGCTTTAGGATTGGGTAATTGGAAAAGCGCTTGTGAAATTCTAGCCGCCCGCCGCATCTTACTAATGGATACCGGCATTATCAATGAAAAAATATTTGTCACTCAGATTCTATCCACCTCCTCGCCGGAAATGCCACCAGAAATCAGGTCCCAATCCATCTTTTCCAAAATCCTCGGTCAATCGGTCGGCAAATCTTCCCTCACCAAAACGCCAATCGACATCAATATTGAAGATGAATATCAGATCAAAAGTGAGGTTACTGGTTTAGTCGTTAGTAATTTACGTCCCTTCGGCAAAGATATTGAAAGTATTCGGCAAAGTATGATTGATAATAATTTGCACCTGGCTTTTTCTGACCTTGTGGCCTCGGGCGATATTTATCACTCTCTCAATGACACCCAAAAAACCCTGGAAAAAAATAACATCAGTCTATTTCATCCCAATCGGGTGTCTATTCATAGCGATCAGCCCTTGTTCTTCTGGAGCAGCGGTGAAGTCATTGCCCGTACTCCCGCCGAAATTGAAATTATTCCTCAATCGTTAAAAATTATCGGAGGTCGCCTGCGATAATTTGTCATTCAACTACATCCAAAGGAGGCGGCGATTTACATTTATGGCCGCTTTTTTATTGTCTAGTCAATCTCTATGTCTATCACCAAAAAAATATTCCTCTACATCATTCCGCTGTTTCTTTATTTATTGCAAACTTCTCATCCAGTTCATTTCACCATTAGTAATATTACGCCCAATTTAATCTTTTGTTTTGGAGTCGCTCTGGCCATCGTTTTCGGGTTAAAAAATATCTGGCCAGTAATTTTGATCGCCATGATCATATTGGAGACCAGTACTAGTCTTGGTTGGGGTCTATCCAGCCTCGTTTTTGTCATCGCATTGTTAATCGCCGCTCAATTAAAAAAAATTATTACTGATCGCGTCTTATCCTATCTGATCATTCCGGTGGCCGTGTCAATATTATACGGGTTGTTAATGCTGATATTGGCTTTTGTTTCTGTTCATTATAGTTACTCCATGGCCGGCTCATTGATTCTCGCCGTCATCATGAGCGAAATGCTGGCCCACTACATTATTATTCTTCTTTTTATTGGTTTGATAAATTTATTTTTTTCCCCTAAAAAACCGCCCTTAGAATTTCAACTTTAAACCATTTTAACCTTGGATATTTTTGGTCAACAATATGATCGTCTGCCCGGCGATGAAAAAAAGAGAAAAATCCATCCCAATCTTCAAATTATTGAAAGCTGGGAGGGTAATTTAGCTAGTGAAGATCAATTATTAAAAAAACAAAAAGATATTTCCCAGCTCGTTCCTGACCGCAAATTTTCCCACTTGTATTATTTTTACGCCCTGACCGTATTATTCGGGCTGGTTTTATTTGGCCGGCTCTGGCAATTGCAAATTGTTAAAGGGGAAGAGAGTCTCAAGACGGCGGAGGGCAATATTATTCACGTCAAAACGACTTATGCCCCGCGCGGAGTGCTCTATGACCGTCATGGAGAAATAATTACCGGCAATACCTCACGTTATGACTTAAAAGTTATTCCCGCCATGCTACCCGAAGATGACCGTGACCGATATCACTATTACCAGGAAATAAACAATATCATCAACCTGGGTGAAACAAATTTACGCGATCTGATTGAGCAAGAGGGTTTGTACAATTGGAACGAAATCGTGGTGGTTAAAAATCTCGATCGCGATCAAGCCCTGGTGCTTAAAACCAAAAACCTCCCCGGCTTCTTTGTCGAAAACATCTCTTCGCGGCTGTATTACTGCGACAGTGAATGTGCTCATGTTTTAGGCTACACCGGCCAAGTTACTCCCGAACAATTAACCGACAATGATGATTATCAACCCATTGATCAGGTCGGTAAATCGGGCTTGGAACTGTACTATGAAAATGAACTCAAAGGTAAAAACGGAGCTGAGTATCAGATGGTTGACGCTACCGGCCAAATCACCAATATTCTTACCCCAAAAAATAGTGAACCGGGAAATAATTTGATTACCACTCTGGATAGCCAACTCCAAAAAACTGCTTATCAACAATTGATGGCGACCATCGACAAAAATCCCGCCGCCACCGGCGGGGCAGTGGTTGTCTCCGATCCCAATAATGGCGAAATATTAGCCTTGGTATCGGCCCCCTCCTTTTCGTCCAATCAGATGTCGACCGGTCTCACTCAAGCGGAATATGACGCCTTGCTCAATGATGAAAAATTACCCTTGTTTAACCGGAGCATTACGGGTGAGTATCCACCCGGCTCGACTTTCAAAATAGTTACCGCTAGTGGCATTCTGAGCGAAAACCTGGCCACGCCGGCTCAAACAGTAATCGATGAGGGCAGTATTCGGATTGTCAACAAATATGACCCGTCCATAATATATATATTCTGGGGTTGGGACCATGCCGGCCTGGGCCCGGTTAATATTGTCGACGCCCTCGCTTTATCATCAGATATCTATTTTTATATCTTTGGCGGCGGCTATGAAGATATTGAGGGACTGGGCATTGACCGCTTGCAAAAATATGCCGAGAAATACATGATTTCCAAAACTCTGGGTATTGATCTCTTGGGGGAAAGCCCAGGGTTTATCCCCACTCCCGACTGGAAATTAGCCACCAAAGGTGAAGAGTGGTACCTGGGTGATGATTATAACACCGCCATTGGTCAAGGTGATATTCTCACCACCCCTCTCCAAATCAATGCCGTTACCGCCGCCATTGCCAATGGTGGTAATATCTATCGTCCCCATTTAATTAAAAGTATTACGGATGCCGATGGTCAAAGCAAATTGACTACCCAGCCAGAAGTTATCAGTCAAAATATTATTAGCAGTGACAATATTGCTATCATCAGGCAAGGATTAGAAAATGTAGTCACCAATGGCACCGCCAAAATAATGCAAAGCGCCCCCGTCTCTGTGGCTGGCAAAACCGGTACGGCTCAATACGCCAACAATGAGAAAGAGCACGCCTGGTTTACCTGCTACGCGCCGGCTGACAATCCCCAGATTGCCGTTACCGTTTTTGTTGAAGGCGGCGGCGAAGGATCGGACGCGGCGGCGCCGATTGCATTAGAAATTATTAATAGTTATTTTAAACATTCCTAATTCCTTATTCCTAATTTCTAATTTATTATTAGTATAAGCAACCTAAATATATAAAATAAACGACATGAAAATATTAGACGGACAAATACTGGCTGATCAGATCAGTCAAAAACTAGCCAAACAAGTCAAGGTTCTGGCCAAAAAGAATCTTATCCCTGCCCTCCATATCTATTTAATTGGCGATAATTTAGCCTCTTTGGCCTATGTGAATGTTAAACAAAAAAAAGCCCGGGAGTTGGGCGTTAAGTGTGTGGTTAAAAAGTATCCCGCTTCGGCTAATATTGATAGTGTTATTATGGCCATAAAAAAAGATAATATCAATCCAAAATGTCACGGCATTATCGTTCAATTACCCTTGCCAACTAAATTAGATCCCAATCAGCTGTTACAAGTTATCAATCCCGACAAAGATGTTGATGGCCTGACCTATCTTAATCAGTGGAAAATGATGTATGGTATGGCCGGCGGATTTTTGCCCGCTACTGCCCAAGGCATTTTGACCATGTTGGAGCACTATCAAATCCCCATCGCCGGACAAAATGTCGTCGTTATTGGTCGCAGCCGTTTAGTTGGTTTACCAACTTCACTACTGTTATTACAAAAAAACGCCACCATTACCATTTGTCATAGTCATACCCGCCATCTGGCCAAGATAAGCAGTCAGGCCGACATTCTCGTGATCGCCGTTGGCCAACCCAAGATGGTCACAGCGCCCTATGTCAAAAAAAACGCCATCGTTATCGATGTGGGCATTTCCCGCCAAGCCTCAGGTGAATTAATCGGCGACGTTGATTTCTCGGCGGTTAAAAACCAAGTCAAAGCCATTAGTCCGGTTCCCAAAGGTGTTGGCCCCATGACGGTAATCACTTTATTTAGTAATCTTCTTCAAGCCGCTACCAGATTATTGCCTTGACTATATCCATATCTAACCTATAATGCGGTTATCTATTCAATAACGATTCAACATGAAAGAATCCCCCTCTCTATCTGATTATAATGATGATGTTGAAGAAACAATGAATCTCAATAATATGCGCTTGCGAACGGCTGTATTCATGCTGATTATCGGCATAAACTTAGCTACGGTTGACCCGTTAAATAATTATCTCCATAAAATAGAAATATCATCAGACGTCAATATCAAACAGCCAAAGAAAGAAGCAAACCCCGCCAAATATAGCCAAAATTTTCCCTGGGATATCAAGGTGCTTCTTAAACGTCTTGAAACCTTGAATCTTAAAATGAGAATTGAGAGCATTTGTCGAAACGACCAGAATCGAATAAACTCTAAACTAACCTTGAATAATGGCAAAAACTCCTATAAGAATATCCCACCCATTCACTATACCAAATCATAATATCCAATATTGTCAAGATAAATCAGTAATAAAGCATAAAAAAACAGCGTCAAAATTAACGCCTCATATTTGAAGATTACTGATTATTTTGTATTTATTTTTACGCCCTAAGCGACAATATCACACATTTTATTTTCTCCTTAAAAATGGATTGGTACTTGAGATTTTTTTGTTTTTTATTTTCGTTTTTTTATGAAAATTTTGTTTTTGTTTTTTGATACTTTTTATGATTTCTCAAGTACCAGATTGACCCTCCTTTTAGGGTTGATACTAGGTGTATCTTTCCTAATATCATAACATTATACATAAATAATTTGATAAAGTCAATAATAGACCCCACATGGTTCAAATGAGATTGCAAAAATACCTTTCCCAGTGCGGCATTGCCTCTCGCCGTCAAGCCGAGGAATATATTCTCGAGGGCTTGGTGCGTGTTAATGGGCGAGTGGTCGATAAAATGGGTGTTAAAATCGATCCGGACCAAGATGAGGTCCGTTTTCGTAAAAAAATTATCAATGCTCAAAAAAAAGTCTATTATCTTCTCCATAAACCGGCCGGCTACGTCGCCACCCGACGAGATAACAACGCACCCAAAAAAGTGATTGACCTTGTGCCGGCCGTTCCCCCGGTTTATCCAGTCGGCCGCCTAGATAAAAATACCGAGGGTTTGATCCTGCTCACCAACGATGGTGAGCTCACTAATTACCTCATCCACCCCAAGCACCACGTTGAGAAAGAGTATTTTGTTATTTCAGAACCACGTTTCGATGACTTTCAATTAGATAAAGCCATCAAAAAATTGGCCAAAGGCGTCTTGATCACCGGCTATCTAACCAAACCAGCCCTGGTTACCAAAGTCAAACAAGATCGCACCAAGATAACTTTCAACATCACCATCCGCGAGGGCAAGCACCATCAAATCTACCGCATGTGCCATAACGTCGGCCTGAAAGTCACCAAGCTCGTTCGCGTCCGGTTCGGTAATCTTAAACTTGGCAATATGAAGAAGGGGGAATATAAAATAATAAACAAAAGCGAAATTACAACTAAAAAATGAATAATGAATAATTTATGAGTTTTACTAATTAACCATCTCCCTAATGTCATCCCCGACCGGAAGCGGAGCATAGCGGAGCGCTCCGGTTATCGGGGATCTCATCAATAAGGCGTTTATAATAATCTTAATTATGAGATCCCCGCTCAAGGCGGGGATGACAGGGAAATAACTAATTAGCACAACTCATTAATTATCCATTTATAAATGCAGTTTGACATCATAACTTTGTTCCCTGACGCTTTTGCCGGTATTTTTAACACCAGCATTATTAAACGCGCCCAAAAAGATAAATTAATCTCTATTAATCTGCATAATCTTCGTGACTGGGCTACCGACAAACATAAAACCGTTGATGATACGCCCTACGGCGGGGGAGCGGGCATGGTGTTGAAAGTGGATGTGATGGATCGATGTCTCAACAAAATAACCTGTCATCCCGGACCGGAAGCGAGGGACAAGCGCTCCGGCCATCCAGGACCCCCTCACCAAAAAGTCAAAACCATCCTCCTCACCCCCCAAGGAAAAACATTCAGTCAAACCAAAGCCAGACAATTAACTAAATTTGATCAACTCGTATTAATCTGTGGGCATTATGAAGGATTCGATCAACGCATCCGTGAACATTTGGTCGATGAAGAAATTTCCCTCGGCGATTTTGTTTTAACCGGCGGCGAAATTCCCGCCATGGCTATTGTCGATGCCGTTAGCCGCCTGATGCCGGGAGTGATTAAAACCGAGTCGCATCAAAATGAATCTTTCTCTCTCCACCAGGGGAAAAGAGGCCGCCCGCCGAAATTACTGGAATATCCCCACTATACTAAACCGGCCGAGTACCAAGGTTGGTCAGTTCCATCAGTGCTTTTGTCCGGTGATCATCAAAAAATACAACAATGGCGACAGCAAAAAATCCGCAAGAAAAAATAAATGTTCTATTGGTCGGTCTCATGACCAATGGTGCGATGGGCGATAATTTCATCACCGTGGCCAATTATTTGGCCCCCCATCTTCGGACTCATATTCTTTCCAACAGTAATATTCGTTCCGCACAAATCAAAACCAGTCAAAATTTTTTAGCCGTCCCATTTTTGCGCTATCAAATTTTGACTTTTTTTAATCCCCTTACCTATTGGCGCCTGGTCACCTATATTATCAAATGTCGCGCTGATGTTATTTACTTTCTCACCCCGCACCCCGTCAATATTATTATTAGCCTCTTATTTTTCTATAAACCACAAATATATTATCTGCATGACCCTTTCTTGCATTCCGGCCTAAAAAAATTTGACCGCGCCGTTATTCAATTTGAATACTGGGTAATCAATAAAATAGTCAAAAAAATTATCGTTGCCGCTAAAAAATTACGTCAGGAAATGATTGATCGGCATTGGCATCATTACCCCCCTCGCCAAATCAAAGTAATATATTTAGGTCTATTAAATAATCTCGTCTTTCCCTTAAAAAAACGACCAGCTCAATTCGATCTATTATTTTTCGGCCGCATTGAAGCCTATAAAGGGCTAGACACTCTTATTCAAGCCATGCGCGAATTAGAAGATACTAAAATTACCTGTTGTCTGGCCGGCCAAGGTGATATCCAAGAAATTTATCCTAATATTGGTCCTTTGCCAGCCAATATTACTCGAATTAATCGATATTTGCCTGACGCCGAGTTAGCCGAACTTATTCAAAACTGCCACGGTATTATTTTACCCTATCACGATGCCACTGGCACCCAGACCATCCCCCTGGCTTTTTATTACGGCAAGCCAGTTATTGCCACCCAAGTCGGCAGCTTAGGTGAATACATTACTCACCAAAAAGATGGCCTGTTAGTACCACCCGACGCCCCAGATTTACTGGCCCAACAAATTCGGCACCTTTTTGCTCAGCCATCCCTATTAAATAAATTAAGTCATGGTGCCAAGCAATCATTTGAGCAGAAATTTTACCATAAAAAAATAGCCGCTTCCCACTTGAAAGTAATTAGTGGGATTCTAAATGTATAGTGATAAAAATCAGTGTTAAAATATAACCATGAAACTGATTATTCAAATCCCTTGTTACAATGAAGCTGGCACTTTGCCATTGGTATTGGCCGATATCCCCGCCCGCATTCCTGGTATAGATAAAATAGAAACTATGGTTATTGATGATGGATCGACCGATGAAACTGTGGTCGTAGCCAAAAAACTTCACGTTGACCATATTATTCCCCTTAATTTTAATCATGGTTTGGGGCGCGCTTTCCAAGCGGGCATTGATCATGCGCTCAGTCAAGGAGCCGATATTGTGGTCAATACTGATGGCGACAACCAGTATCATTCGGCCGATATCGAAAAGTTAGTTGCGCCGATAATCAATAAGCAAGCTCAGATTGTCATTGGCGACCGCCAAACTGATCAAATTCAACATTTCTCTTGGTTAAAAAAAATATTACAAAAAATCGGCAGTCGCACTGTTGCCTATCTAGCTGGAATAGACATATCCGACGCCGTTTCCGGCTTTCGCGCCTATTCCCGTTCCGCCTTAATTAATATTAATGTCACTTCTGATTTTAGTTATGTTTTGGATACTATTATTCAAGCTGGCCAAAAACGTATCAAAATAATTTCCGTCCCCATCGCCACCAACCCGCCCACCCGCCCCAGTCGCTTATTTGGCAATATCTTCGAACATGTCTACAAATCCACCGCCAATCTCATTCGAGTTTACATTTTTTATGAACCCCTGAAAACTTTCAGTTTTATTGGCTCTATTTTCTGTCTGATTGGTCTCTTTCCCATGATCCGCTTTCTTTACTATTATTTTCATGCCGCCGGAGAGGGCCATATTCAATCATTGATTGCCGGCGCCATGTTTATTGTCATTGGTATCCAAATGTTCGGCCTGAGCATTGTCGGCATTCTTTTTCAAAAACAAAATCGACTGACCGAAGAAATTCTAAGTCAAATCAAAAAAGATAAGTATGACAAACCATAAATATGATTATGGTCAAAAATACCAAACCGGTGGTATTGGCGGTTTTTTAATCGACAATTTTTATCATGATCTGGCGGCTTTGTCTTTATCAATAAAATTTAATAACTGTTTAGAAGTAGGTAGCGGTGAAGGCTATTCCACCCAAAGGATTGCCTCTTTTTTGCCATCCCATGTCAATTTCGAAGCCAGCGAATATGAAGCCGAGCTGATTACTAAAATCAAAAGCCGTAATCCCCGTCTCCATGTTATGCAGGAAAATATATATCAAATGAAGCGAATGAATAAGGCTTTTGATTTAATTTATTGTTTAGAAGTATTAGAACATTTAGTTGACCCCATCACGGCTCTGCAGGAATTACATCGCGTTTCCCGGCAATACGTTATTGCCAGTGTCCCACATGAGCCCTGGTGGCGGCTGCTCAATCTATGTCGCCTACACTATGTCAAAGACTGGGGCAATACTCCCGGGCATATCCAACATTGGGATGTGGGTAGTTTTAAACAACTGGTTAGCGATAGATTCAATATCATTCAAGTAAAAAAACCCTTGCCCTGGATCATATTTTTGCTGGAGAAGAAGTGATGTCTAAGCTCAATGGTCATATTAAACAATTTCTTATTTTTTGTACCGGCGGGATAGTCAATTTTGCCCTCAATACTGGCGGCACCTATTTGTTGACCAATTACCTGCACCTTTACTATCTTTATTCCTTCGCCATCATTCAGATTATCATTATCATTTACGGTTTTTTATACAACAACTACCTCACCTTTCGCCAAAAGAAAACTTCGCCCTGGGTGGCGTTTAAATTTATTGCTTTTCTCCATCTCTTCGCCCTGATCAATATCCTGTTTGTCCGTTTTTTTACTGACAGTATCGGCTTGCCATATTTAATCTCCATTATTGTCACTATTACCTTTACTATTATTGGTCGCTTCATTTTGTATAAAAAATTCGTCTTTATTGAAGACCACTCTTTTCTTCGCCATTTTTTCACCCGACATTACCCGGTCATTATTCTGGGCGCGTTTTTATTTATCGCCACTTTATTTATCTTTGGCCTCATCCCCGGCCTCTATCTCAACGATTTATCGGCGCATTATCTCATGGCCGCCAACACGGATTGTTTGCTTAATCAAGGTATTTTCCACGGTGGCTATTGTTTAAACTACGGCTATCCCTATGGCCACCCATTTTTAATGGGGCTGCCTTTTATCTACACCAGCACCTTCATCGCCAAAATATTTTTTATTAATTCCTACCTGGCCAATAGCATTACCGGCATCATTTTTATTTTAGCCGCCTTTATTGGCACCATCGTATTATTGATCAAACTCAAGGTTAACCGCTATCTGGCCGTAGTTTTTGGTTTCATCTGGCTCGCCAATCCCATTGTCTTCGGTCAATCCAGTTATCATTATCTGATGTATGGCTTCGCCTGTTTGCCAGCCTATATTCTAATCGATCTGATGATAATCGGGCGACTGAAGGGGGCATCGATCAATTATTGTAGTGCAATCTGGTTGATTATTTTAATTCTGGTCCGCGGCCTGGCTCTTTTTATGGACGGTTATTCATTTATCATCTCCGCCTTCGCCACCGGCATCATCTTGATTACCAAAATTATTTGGCAGAAATATTCACCCACCGTTATTTTAAAAATTTTATTCAGCTTTATTTTTGCCAATCTTTTAGCGGTGTTGGCATATAAATTATATTCCGGCACCATTTCCGGCTATGGCGTTATGCCCCTGGATTTTTTTCGTGGCCAAGGAATCGATTGGGCCACTTTTTTTGTTCCTAGTGACAATTATTGGTGGGCTTCTCTTGTGGATATTGGCTACCAGTGGTCCGATAGCGCCACCGCTTATTCTTTTTGGGGTGACGGCGGCAACGTTTTTTATTCTTATCTTGGTTTTTCGCTAATTGTTCTGTTAATCGTTTTCTTAATCAGCCGAATATCAAAAAACATCACTACCAAAGCATTATTGACCGCCGGTCTGATTGCCTTGATCATTTCCTGGGGACCGGCCATCAAAATTCACGCGACTCGCCTGGCCGCTGCTCATGCCTCTTTGACTTTTGATGATTATCTAATGCCCGCCGCTGAGACTACTTTTAATCTACCTTATGCCGGGCTCTATGTTGCCATCCCCGGCTTGAATAATATGCGCGCTATTTACCGCTGGCTTTTATTGTTCAAACTATGCTTGATTATCGCCGCCGCCCTGTATTTGACTCATCTTTTCAGGCAACGCTCCGCCCGCCCGATTGCTTATCTGATTTTAGCCATAATTATTATTGAATCATTACCCAATCTATCCTTATTACATCAAAAATACATCAGTAATCTTGATCAACTACAATTATTTAATCAAGATGTGATAGCTGATCTGAAAAAAAATATCTCACCCGGCCAACGTGTTTATTTTGTCTCCACAGACAATGATTTTCTGGCCAACTACATTGCCGCCCAATTGAATATCCGGTCCTACAATACCGGCTTTGACAAAAACCAAACCATTGCCCAAGCCCACTGGCCGTCAGCCATCGCCAACATTCAGCCCGGGGAGCAGCTGGCCGATTCGATATATGAGGCTCTATCTACCCACCAAGTCGATCAAATAATTTATCCCTATTTCAACCTCCGCTGGGACGCCTACGCCTGGCCGCCGGATGCTGTCGCCGTTCAAAACACTCAACAAAAAACATTACTTTTGTCATCTGATCCCCGTCTGCTAGTGGATAGTCACCCTTATTACACGGTGGTTACCATCAATCCTGATTCCTAATTTTTCTTAATCCACAAACTCCCCCCCGGATTAATAAAAAACGAGGGTATTTTATCCATGTATTCTTCGCGATAAAAGCGGCCAATATAGTCATTCCACATCATGATTTCAAAGTCATGATTGAATTGTAAAAAGGCGCGCAGCAGGTAGGCTTCGTTCCAGGCCCGGCCACTCATCACCCAGTCTTCCGGATATTCAAAGGGAAAAATAATATCGTGAATATGAATAATTACTCCC
>JBAZOB010000025.1:0-17454 GCA_041648895.1 Patescibacteria group bacterium | reverse complement strand
TCATACATCCTTTATTCAATTAAAAAATCGCTGTTTAAGGACACATGACCAGGGTAACGCTTGGGTTTTAATTGAATAAAGGATGTATGATAAACAAATCTTCCGATCTGATAATTTGTAATATGTCATTTGTAATTAATTTTGTTACTCGTCATTCGTAATTAATATCACTTCAACACCACCACCTCATTCCCATAATCAGCCATGGATCGCAATAAAGTAGCATAGCTATAAGTAAAATTTGCCCCACTATACGTGCCGACATCATGAGTCACAAAACCACGCTCATTATAGCCGACCACTAGCACCACGTGATAACCCATTTCGGGATAATCGCTCTTCTCCATTTTTAAAGCCGCTGCCGTTGTTGGTACAATAATCGGGTTGCCAGCCAATATTTCCGCCTTCATATTTTCCACATTGCCCACCAGTACTCGCGGTTCATATTCACCATAATAATCTCGCGCCAACTGAGTAATGCCCGCCGCATAAATATCGAATTCACCACCATAATATTTATTTTGATAATCCACCATATCTTTAATTTCCCAGTCTGCCAAAGAAACTGTTAATTCTTCACCAATATAATAATAATGAGCCAACAAAATCCCCGCCTCTTCGCAACTTTCGTTGTGCTCACTCCAGTTGGCTAGCGGCGCTTGCATCACAAAAGGTACCGTCAAAGTATATTCAACCGGAAAATAATAATTCTCTTTCTGCCAATCACCAGGCGACAAATCATCCCATGACACTCCTCGCGATTTAGTTAAATACGATGATTTATCCACATCGTCACACCCGCCAAAAAATATCAATAATAAAAACAATACAAATATAATTTTCTTCATAATATCCTCTATTAGAATCATATCAAATACTATACAAATAAAACAAATCATTATACAATAAAAATACATTTTGCTTATTTATTAATAATTTGGTAATAAAAATGCCAACAAAAAAGAGGGCTACTAAGAAAACAGCCAAAAAAAAGGTTGTACGAAAGAAAAAAACCACCAAGAAAAAAGTGGCTAAAAAAAAGACCAGCAAAAAAAGATAAATAAATTGCTATTCTTTTGAAAAAAGATCTTCTTTCAAATTGAGATTAATAAAACGAGAATGCTGCATTAATAAGCATTCTCGTTTTTAATCATATAACTGTTGACAATATCAGCACAAAATGATACAATACAAAGAAAATAAAAACCAAAATGATCATCAAAAAAATAAAAAAATATATATTGGAAGGCGAATACGAAATCAAATTTGTCAAAAATTTCCGCCGCTTCCAAGGCATTCCGGTCAAAGGTTTTATTGAACCTGACAATAACAAAATACTAATCAATAACAACCTCAGTCATCAGGAAAAAATAACTACCATTATCCACGAATTTCTGCATGAAATATTCCCCCAATGGTCAGAAAACAAGGTAGAAAAAGAATGTCGGAAACTTTACCACCAAATGTCCTCCAGTGACATACATTTCTTCGATAAACTAATATAATAAAAATTACGAATGACGAATGAACGAGTTGCGTTAATTAATTTCAATATCATATTAATTATTGGTTTATAAAACTCGCCCTAGAAGGTCAGTATTATTGATCAGGGCTCATACAGGTTATAAACCAATAATTAATATGATATTGAAATTAATTAACGCAACTCGTTCATTCGTCATTCGTAATTTTATTTAGAACATTGTCCACAATCACCCGCGCATTTCCCTTTCACCTTTTTACACTTTCCCCACATTTTATCATGTGGTTTTTTTATATCATCAATTTCCACCCCACCTTGACACAATGGACACAAGACTACCTCCAACTGGCGGCAATCAACTTGCAGCGAATAAAAATCATGCTGACAATTAATACATTGGCAATGAAGAAGTGACATAAGAAAAAAATAATAACTACTTGTTATTGGCCGCCTCATTTAATTTTTCAATCACTTCATCCACCTCCAGCCCATGCGCCATCAAGCCTTCTTCCAATGACTCAAATTCAGCTGCTACACAACCAATACATGCCAAACCAATATCCAAAAACACCGCTTTCGTTGCCGGATATTTTTCCACCACCTCGGCTATCTTCATTTTTTTAGTTATTTTGACCATAATTTTTGAGTTAATAAATATTTTTAATTACCACGAGCTTTCATCGCTTTTATCACTCTATCTAAAGCTAACACAAAGGCACCAGTCCGCCAATCAATATTTTTCTCCACACTCATAGTTTCTACCTCAGATAAAGATTTCTTCATAATCACCGCCAATTTACCAAATACTTCTTCTTTTGACCAATAATATCCTTGCAAATTCTGGACCAACTCAAAATAACTGACCACTACCCCACCCGCGTTAGCCAACACATCCGGAATCACTCGTACACCTTTTTTAAACAAAATGTCATCTGCTCCCGGTGTAGTTGGACCATTGGCCAATTCCAGCACAACTTTTGCTTTAACATCATTGGCATTCTGCTCGGTTATCTGATTTTCCAGAGCCGCCGGCACCAATACATCCACATCCATAGTCAGAATATCCGTACTCGACCCAGTCTGATAACCCAGTTCACTCGCCACGTCCACCACACTCCCGCCCTCGGCCTTAACTTTCTTCAATCTAGCCAAATCCAAAGCCCCATTACTGCTCATCACAGTTCCGCGCGAATCAGCCGCCGCCACTACACTATAACCAGCTTCACTCAATAAATCAGCCATCACCATGCCCGCGTTACCAAAGCCTTGAATAGCAAATTTCAAACCCCGCGAATCTTGACCCAATTTAGCCAAAACTTCTTCCAACACATAGAAACCACCTTGTGCCGTCGCTGTATCCCGCCCCAAACTACCACCAATCTCGACCGGCTTGCCAGTTACTACTCCCAGATCTTGTCGTCCCACAATCTTGGTATATTCATCCACAATCCAACCCATAATTTGTGGAGTAGTGTAAACATCCGGCGCCGGAATATCCTTCCTGGGACCAATCACCTCGTAGACCCGACCCACAAATTGCCTCGTTAGTCTCTCTAATTCTCGTTCCGATAATTGTTTAGGATCAACCGTCACCCCCCCCTTGCTTCCTCCCAAAGGAATACCCGCCACCGCGCATTTAACCATCATCCAGAAAGCTAACGATTTAACCTCATCCAAATCAGTCGCCGGATGAAAACGAATTCCTCCCTTGTACGGTCCCCGATCATCATTGTACTGCACTCGATAACCATCAAAAATTTTAGTTGTTCCATCATCCATTTTAACCGGGAAACTAACATTTACGATCCTCTTCGGTCGCGACAGAGCCTCAAAATAATGCTCATCATAATCTAAAAAAGCTCGGGCTTTTGATAACTGTGCCATCGCATTATCAAACACACTCATTTTAATCCTCCAAAATTATTTAATTAATTACGAATTACAAATGACGAATTGCCTTGATCATATATCATTTATTTTAATTATATGGCTAGCCATAAAACTTACTATTATTAGACAATTTCACATTAACACCACCGGCCAAACATTCGCTGCCATTAATTAAAATAAATGATATATGATCAAGGCAATTCGTCATTTGTAATTCGTAATTAATTTGCATATGGATAAATATTTTCATTAAAAACATTTTTCAAATTACCGCCATGGAGAGCCACCGATTGTTTAAGATCAGCAATCATATTCGCCGTCCCACAAATATAAAAATCCGTCTCGGCAAAATCAATATTTTGCTCCAACATCACTTTCGTCACCCGGCCACTGTATTGACAAACTCCCGTCTCGCGAGAAACACACGGATAGAATTTAAAATTACGGTTCTTAGCTTGTAAATCAGAAAAATATTTTAAAAATGGCACTTCCTTAATCAACCGGCTTCCCAAATATAATTCAACATTACCACCACCCATCTGCAACTGTTTCAACAAAATTGACTTCAAAGGCGCGATCCCGCAACCAATAGCCACCAAAACCTTATTATTATTTTGGCCCAAATTCCAGACAAAATGTCCATACGGACCATCCATGTCCACTTGGTCGCCGCGACGTAAATCACACAAATAATTCGACATCACTCCCCCTTCCACTCTCTTCACTACTAATTCCAAACGGGGAAGATCACTCGCCAAGGAAGAGATCGAATATGCCCGCACCACCAGTTCATGATCAACCTCGTGCTGCACCATGACGAATTGGCCCTCCGTAAATTCCCATTTCTCATTCGCTTCAGTCTGAAATACTAACTGATGCATCTGTTCAGTTATGGGCTGGTTGGAAATCAACTGCGCCTTAATTTTTGATATTTTAGTCATAATTTCTTATTTTTCTTCTTTTCATAGTCATCAATCGCTTTTTTTAAAGCTTGATCCCCCAAAACACTACAATGAATTTTTTGTGACGGTAGTCCGCCCAAAGCTTTGACAATATCCTTAGCCGTAATCTTTTTAGCCTGATTAATCTCCATTCCCCCGCTCCCCACCACCATTTCCGATAATATTGAAGTGCTGGCAATAGCGGAAGCACAACCAAAAGTTTTCCAACCAATATTAGTTATCCGACCTTTCTCAATCCGTACCCAAATTCTCATCACATCACCGCAAGCCGGACTACCAATTTCGCCCACACCATTGAATTCCCATTCTGGTTGCTCACCGGTCACAAAATGTCGAGGGTGAATAAAGTGCTCCTTCACTATATCCGAATATACCCACCCCACCCCATCATTTTTTTTACTAACTTTATTCATAAATAATTAATTATTTACTGCCGACATTTGCCTCACCCTCTCCACTATCTTCGGTAAAACTGATAGAAGATAATCAACTCCTGCTTCACCCGACCACCGCCCCAAAGTTATCCGTAAACTACCATGCGCCAAAGCTTTATCTTGACCAATAGCCAATAACACATGGGAAGGGTCAAGATCACTGGCGCTACAAGCCGAACCGGTTGAAACCGCTATTCCGGCCTCGTCTAAATACAACAATAATGACTCACCCTCCGCCCCCGCCACCGAAATATTAACATTATTGGCCAACCGCTTATTTTTATCCCCGTTCAAAACAACATCCGGAATGTCCTTCAACACCCGAGAAATAATTTTATCGCGCAACCAAACAACTCTTTTGGCTTCCGCCCCACAAATCCTCCTGGCAATAACCATCGCCTCAGTCATCCCCACAATCAAAGGAATATTTTCCGTCCCCGCTCGCCACCCCCTCTCCTGCCCACCTCCCATAATCAATGGCTCCATCCGAACACCTTTTTTTGCATACAATCCACCCACCCCCTTGGGACCATATATTTTGCTACCATTGAAAGTCAGCAAATCCACTCCCAACTTTTTAACATCGATATCCAAATAATTCATCGCCTGGCAGGCATCAGTATGAAAATAGGTCTTTGGATTATGTTTTTTGATAATCCGACCAATCCTGGATATATCTTGGACCACGCCAATTTCGTTATTGGCATAGATAATACTCACTAAAATAGTCTTTTTATCTATCATGCCCGCCAATTTCTTCTCATCAACTAAACCGCTGGACAGAACCGGACAAAACTCGACCGTCACCCCCCGCTGCTGCCAATATTTAGCCACGTTCAAAATCGATTTATGCTCAATCGCCGACACAATTATCTTGCCCTGATTATTGACCGCCGCCAGCACACCAGTGATGGCCAAATTATTCGATTCTGAACCACCCGAAGTAAAAATAACCTCATCACTATCGGCATTGATCAATTGAGCTACTTTTTGTCGACATTCATCCAACACTTGTTTCGCCAAACGTCCTTCAAAATACAAACCGGAAGGATTGCCATATTTTTTAAACCAATATGGTTCCATCGCCACCACCACCCTTTGGTCAACTGGCGTCGTCGCCGCGTAATCAAAATAATATCTCTTTTTATTCATAATTATTATAATCCGTACGGGCACGCCGCAGCGTGCCCCTACATTATTTCCTCGATATATCACATTTACTACACAAACCGACCACCAAATACATTACCTCTTCACCTTTAAAATGCATCATGCTTTGCATCTTGTTCTTGGCAAAACATAAACTGCAATCAACTACATCCTTTAATTGATAACAACGGCGACAAAACAAATGACCATGACAATCATTCTTCTTAATTTCATACCACCGCGGCAAACCTGATACATACACTTCATACAAAATACTCTTGGCAGTCATCGTCTCTAGATTACGATATACTGTCGCTAAACTAATATTCTTTATTTTCTTTCTCACTAAATTATATATCTCGTCGGCCTGAAGATGAGTATTGGCCTTATGCAATACATCATAAATCGCTTTTTTTTGCTTTGTTTGCCGGGTTTTGATTGACATAAAATAATTGTTATTTGTTTTCAAATTGCTTAGGAACAAAATGATAGGGGCAAAGATCCCCATGAATTTTATTATCTTCATAGGCTGAAGTCGCGGCTACCGCGCCCATCGCCACCGCCGTAATAATTTGTTTAAAATCACCAAAATGATTCACTGTATCCCCACAGGCATAGACTCCATCCACATTAGTTTTCATCATATTATCCACCATCACATAACCTTTTTCATCCAAGTTAACACTCAATTGTTCGGCCAGAGCCACATTGCGGACCGCTCCGATTTCCACAAATAAACCATCCACCGCCAATTCATTACTACCTTGATATTCCTTGTCGATAATAATTTTTTCCAACCTCGCCTCACCCACAATTTCCTTCACTTGAGTTTCATATAAAATTTCCACTTTATCGCCCAAGACTTTCATTCTCTCCCAATTAACCGGTTCGGCGCGCACTTCTTTTTCCAGCACAATCAAATACACTTTTTTGACGTATTCGCTCGCTAAATTAATTCCTTTAATACTAGCATCCCCACCCCCTACCATGGCAATTACTTTATCTTTATAAAAAGGACCATCGCACGTCACACAATAATGTACCCCATGACCCGTCAATTCAGTCTCATTGGGTAAATTTAAACGACGCCGCTTGGTACCCATCGCCAAAATAATCTGATTAGCCTGATAAATATCCTCTCCGGCCACTACCTCAAAACAATGCCCGCGCCGCTCTACCCGGTCCACTTTTTTATCAACCAACTCTACCCCCATCTCCTTGGCCTGATCACGCATATTGACCATCAGATCATAACCGTCAATCTTGCCAATGCCAGGATAATTCTCAATATACCCGGCTTGAGCCGTTTCACCACCAAATTTCTCACCAATCACCAATACCCGTAATCGATACCGTCCCGCGTAAACAGCCGCTCCCAAACCAGCCGCACCAGCACCAATAATGATTAAATCATAATTATTTATCATTTTATAATCCCAATAAAGCCGCTAGCTTGGGCTTATCAAAACCAATCACAATTTGACCGTCCACTTCGATTACCGGCACTCCCATTTGACCCGATTTACCCACCGCCTCTTCCTGAGCCACAGCATCAGCCGCCACATCTTTCTCTTCAAAATCGACATTATTTTCCCTAAAATACTCCTTGGCCATCTTACAAAAACCACAAGTGGGAGTAGTATAAATAGTCACTTTTGCCATAACTTTCCCTCCAATAATTATTAGGAATGATTATTGGTTATATAATATCAAAGTCAAAGGTCAAAAGTCAAAAGTATAGTTACTTACTTTTTGATCACACTATTAACCCATGGCCCGGTCTCAAACGCCATAATATTTTCTATCGACGTATCTAAAATCCTGGTTCGTCCTTCCACCGTATTAAAAGCATTGTGAAAAGTCACTACTACTCGCGGATGTTCCATTAAAATATGATTTTCCAAAGCCGATCGCAATTTTTCCGAATCATCGACTATTTCCGCCAGTTTTACTTCATCAGATAAAAATTCCTCCGCCTCCATCACATCCAACCCCGCTCCAGCCAACTTGCCACTGGCCAACGCCGCTACCATGGCCCCCGTATCCACTACCCCGCCCCGCGCCGTGTTAATAAGAATCACCCCATCTTTCATCTTGGCAAAAGCCTCTTGGTTAATCATATGTTGAGTGGGTGGAATTAATGGCACGTGCAAAGTAATGATATCCGCCCGCGCATACAAATCATCCAACTCCACATATTCAAAACCAACTCGTTTGGCCAACTGGGAATCAGGTTTAACATCGTAACACAACACCTTCATATCATAACCCACCCCAATCTGGGCGGCATGGATCCCAATATGACCTCCCCCAATCACTCCCAAAGTCTTTCCCTTCAAATCAAATCCCATCAAACCTTCCAAAGAATAATTACCCCGTATCACTCGGTCATAAGCTTCATACATTTTCCTCGCCAGCATATTTAACAACGAAAAAGCATACTCCGCCACCGTATTCTCGCCATAAAATGGTACATTGCACACTTCAATTCCTCTTTCCCGACATTTATCCAAATCAATATGATCAAATCCGGTCGACCTGGTTACCACTAACTTCAATTTCGGCATCTTATTAAGCAATTCTTCATTAACCTGGGTATGAATAAAAGTGCATAAAACTTCAAAATCGTCCCGCGACTGGTCGTAATCATTACCCAAACCTGGAAAAAATATACTGTCATACTTCTTTCCAATCTTTTCAGCCAAATATTTACCCTCCCAATCCATCTCATGACACAAATGGGATATCTCACAAAATAAAATTTTCATTTTATCTCCTTTATTTACTTAAAAAAATATTTAATCACTTTTCTCTTCTAATAATAAACGTTACCAAAAATATCCCTGCCAGAGTCATTACAATTATCGCTCCACTCGACAAGTCAAAGATATACGACAGAAACATGCCCACCACACTACCTAGCAAACCAAAAGCCACCGAGTAGTAAACCACCTGGGAAAAATTACGAGCTAAATTTTTCGCCGCCACCGCGGGAATCACCACCATTGCTCCCACCAAGATAATCCCCGCCACCTGCAAACTAGCAATTACTACCACCGCTAAGGCAATCATCAATATATATTCCAACCAAACCACTTTCACCCCACTCACCAACGCCGATTCACGATCAAAAGCCAACCAAACCAAATCACGATAATAAAAATAAAGCCAAACCATCGCCCCTATCCCCACCACCCCAATAATTATTAAATCTATTATTGATACCGACAACACACTGCCAAACAAAAAACTCATCAAATCCGGCGTATAACCACTTTTTAATTGTAAAAGCAATATTCCCAGGGCCATCGCCACCGGAAGAAACAGTCCCAAAACCGTATCGGTATGCAACTTGCCTTTATTACGAATATAGACTACTCCCACCGCTACCCCAATGCCAAAAATCAAGGCTGTCCAAAACGGAGTAATACCAATCAATATCCCCATCGCGATCCCAGTCAAAGCACTATGTGCCAAAGCATCAACGAAAAAAGCCATCCGGTTAAACACCACAAAAACACCCAACAAAGCACAAATTATTCCCACCAAAACCGAGGCCAGTAAAGCCCGCTGTAAAAATGGATATTGTATAAACGCTTCCCACATATTTATTAATTATTAATACCAAACATCTTTACACAAGTTAATAAATTTTCAATTTTAAATTTTAAATTTTAAAATAATTTTCAATTTTAAATTTTAAAACAGACACAAAAACAGGAATGTTTTAGATTTTAAAATTTAATCATTTAAAATTATTTTAAAATTGAAAATTTAAAATTTATTAACATTCAAAAAACCATAAATGTTTAGCAATAATATTAGCTGTTATGCACATGCAATTTCACCCCCCGCCCGAAAGTATCCTCAAATTGTTTAGCCGTTAAATCTCTGGCCCCGCCAAAACAGGTCATTTTTTTATTCAAACATAAAACTTTAGTGGCAATTCGGCTCACCAGGCTATAATCATGTGAGACCATCACCGTCGTCAAACCCAAATCCTGATGCCATTTGGCGATCATTTCATAAAAACTTTTCTCCCCTACCAAATCCACCCCCGCCAAAGGTTCATCCAAAAACAACAATTTCGGTTGACCGGCCAAAGCCCGGGCAATTAGCACTCGCCGCACTTGCCCACCTGATAACTGACCAAAAAAATCATCTATTTTTCCAACCATCCCGACCATTTCCAATACTTTATTGACATGCGGACAAACCGACAGAGATTTATTCTGCCGACAACCCAGACTCACCACTTCTCGCACTGTCAACGGAAAAGTTCGATCAAAATCAACATATTGCGGCACATAGCCAATCTTTTGACGAACCAGATCAATTTTTTGTCCAAATACTTTCACCTGACCAGTATACGGCCAAATACCCAAGATTGACTTCAATAATACACTTTTGCCCGCGCCATTTGGTCCCAAAACCATCAGAAAATCACCTTGATCAACATCAAAGTTAATCCCATCCAATACCTTCACTTTACCAAAGGAGACAGAAAAATCTTTCACTGCTAAAACTTTGGTCACGATAATAACCTCGCTAGCTCCAATAAATTAGACTTAACCAAACTGATATATGTCAATCTGCCTTCAATCCCGCCCAAAGGATCAAGCACCCCCAGCCCTAACCCCAGGTCATTTTGGACCGCCTCCACAATTTGACTCGACAATTGCGGCTCTTTAAAAACCGCTCTGACTCCCAAATCTTTCACCGTCTTTACTATTCCCTCCAACTCTTGCGGCGTCGGCTCAGTCCCAGGAGTAATCTCAAATACTCCAGCCACATTTAAACCATAATCCGCCGCGAAATAGCCAAAAGCATCATGAAAAACTACCACATCTTTGCTGGTAAAAGTATTTACCCGTTCAACAATTTCGGCATCGATAGCCGTTAATTCAATATTATACCCCTCTAAATATGAATCATAATCAGTTGCGTGTCCTGAATCTATTTCTTTCATCCGGCTGGTAATATCATCAACAAACTCCATCGCCCGTCGCGGACTCACCCAATAGTGCGGATCTTGGCCCGACTCACCACCCGCATTAAATTCTCGCAAGGTTACGTATTGACTCAAATCAACAATCTTATTTTTATCAATCCCGGAACTCTCCGCCATTTTGACTACCCAGTCGTCCAAACCTACCCCCACCACCAAGACCAAATCAGCTTGCGACAATTTGGCCACATCACTCGGCTGCGGATCATAGGTATGAGGTGACTGACCCGGTGCGACCAATACATCCGACTTAACCCACGGCCCACCTAAATTACTCACTATATCAGCCATCGGATAAATCGAAGACACCACTTTGATGCGTCCATCATCCTCCTGATTAAAAAAAGGATTACTGCATCCAGCCAGACTTAAACTTACTATTAATAAACCTAGAAAAATTTTTTTCATATTATTTTTAAATTAATTTAGCCATTTTTATCACGGATACATTTTTTTACCAGCATCGTCATAAACTTCAATCGCTTGCACCGGACAAACCGCCGCCGCCGCTTTTAATCTTTCCAAATCAACTAAAGACAAATCACCAATAAAAACTGATTTCATATCATCATCTAGTTTAAATAATTCCGGCTCAATCGCTTGACAAGTCCCACACCCGATACATTTGGCTCGATCAATTTTTACTTCCATATTTACTCCTTAAACGTTCAATTTTAGCACTAAGATACAATTCTATACTATCACAACCCTAGAGCTAACCATATAAAAAACTTCACAATTTTTAAGAGTGAAGTTAAATAACGCCGATCACAAATTTATTACAATACCTTCAACCGCACATGAAAAAACTTCCGATCCCTACCATATGACAACTTTTTCGCCCAACTGCTGGGAAAACTACGTAGACGATCAATATCTAAATTGTTGACCTGCATATGACCAAAACCCAATTCTTGCAACCTCGATTTCATCTCCTGATCAATGTAAATTAGATTAAATTTTTCCGGTAATCCCAGCTTTTTTACTTCTTTCAAATCTAGATAATCATCATAACCCAGGATAATATCCACTACTGCCTCCGGCTGACAGATCCGCTTTATGGCTAACCAAACTTTTTCATCAACATTGACCAACCCCGACAACAAGCTACCCCATGGCAAATTAATAAAAACCTGATTCGCCATACCATTCAGCTCTTCCGGCAAATTAACCACATCCGCCAATACAAAAAGAGCATTAGCTAAACCACCCTTCTTTTTCTTTTTACTGGCCTTCCAGGACAATTTTTCCATCCCCTTCTGATTGGGATCGATGCCAATCACCAAATGGCTCGGATTTTTCCTCGCCAACTCGTTAGTAAACTGCCCATCACCAGTACCAATATCGACTATTATGCCAGTCATCTATTTTTCCTTTTTTTCAACTTTCTCTTTTCAAAAATATCAATCATACAATATCTTTTTTGTTCAACTCGATACTTATCAATTAATCATCAAGTATCACCCTTGTTCATGATTAGTATTTTTTTGCCTCTGACTATTTTCATATTTTTTCTTTACTGTATACATTTTTAACATATCATTACAACCGTTTATGTCAAGATCAACTACAATACCCCCACCTTTTCCCAAGTAAAGCCATCTTCACTACGACCAAAATGACCATAGGCCGCTGTTAAAAGATATTTAGGCTGTTTCAAATCTAATACATCAATGATATCCGCTGGCTTAAGCGGAAATTTATCTCGCACCATCTGCGCCAATTGCCATTCATCAATCTTGCCCGTACCAAAAGTATCAATCAATAAAGATACCGGCTCCGCCACCCCAATCGAATAGGCAATCTGAACCTCACACTTATCCGCTAATTTGGCTGCCACAATGTTTTTGGCAATATAGCGCGCCGCGTAACTAGCACTTCGGTCCACCTTACTGGGATCCTTGCCACTGAAACAACCGCCACCATGACTACCATGCCCTCCATAGGTATCAACAATAATCTTCCGCCCAGTTAAACCCGTGTCCGCCGGCGGGCCACCCAACACAAATCGGCCCGTCGCGTTAATAAAATATTTAGTATTTTCATCGACATAATCACCCACAATCGGCAATATCACTTTGGCTTTTAAATCGCGCCGCAAATCATCGAGCGCCACATTCTCATCATGATGGGCCGCCAGAACCACCGCCTCCACCCGCTTAGGCTGACCATCTTCATATTCCACCGTCACTTGACTTTTACCATCCGGACGTAAATAACCAACCTCTTTGTTTTTCCGAATCTCCGCCAATCTCTTGGTCAATTTATGAGCCAGCATAATCGGCAGTGGCATCAATTCTTTCGTCTCATTGGTCGCGTAACCAAACATCAGTCCCTGATCACCCGCCCCCTGCTCTTGATACTCACCCTGCCCGGCCGTCACCCCCTGACTGATATCCGGACTTTGTTCGTGAATAGCACTCACCACCCCTACATCCGAAAAACAAAAACCATATTCCGACCGGTCATAACCAATATCTTGCAACACATCACGAACAATCTTTTGTGTATCAATATCGCCCTTGGTCGTCACCTCTCCCGCCACCACTACCAACCCGGTTGTAGTCATCGCTTCCACCGCCACCCGACTCTCCCGATCCTGCCGCAAACACTCATCCAAAAAAGCATCCGATATCTGATCGCAGACCTTATCCGGATGCCCTTCAGTTACACTTTCACTGGTAAAAAAATAATTTCCCTTTTTCATTTTTTTCATTTAATATTATCAGTTTTCAGTATACTACAAATGAAAATGACGAATTACAAATGACGAAATTAATTGGTCATATATCATTTATTTTAATTATATGGCTAGCCATAAAACTTACCATTATTAGATAGATCCACCATAACACCACCGGCCATACTTTCGCTGCCATTAATTAAAATAAATGATATATGACCAATTAATTTCGTCATTTGTAATTTGTCATTTTCATTATTACGACTCCCGCAGATATCCCCAACTGTGCAGTTTATCACTATCTTCATACCACCGGTCACCAATATCCTTACGATAAAACATATTTGGAATCAGAATATTCTCGATCCGGTTATACACCTGTTGCTGCGCCTGCTTCATGGAGATTCCCGAGCCAGTCACCACCAGGGCTAAACCGGAAGTTCCCGCTAGCACCCACTCCCCCCGCACATTTTTGACATCCTCAATATGCACACCGTCCAAATGATCCTTTTTCTTAAATACCACCGTCGCCCCCTTGGAATAATAATCAAAAATACTTTTCTCACCATAAGGATACGGCGGCAACAAAATTCGCACCCCAATATGAAAACCTTTTTTGGTCTTAAAAGAAAAATTCTTCCCCCGCGCCAAGTCATACAAAAATTCACCAAAAGGCATAGCAATAGAATCTTTCTGCATAGTAATAATGGGGTAACCAAAACGCGGCGTGAATTCCAAAGGATAGATACCCTTACCATTGACAATACAGTTTAAATCAATATAACCAATAAATTTTTCCGCCGCCAATTTCTTCTCCATCTTCTTCAACGTCTCATTGAAAAGCTTATTGGGACCACTCCAAAACATGGTTGTTCCCATTTCACCCGTAGAAGGACCAATATTGCCCGGGAAAAGTTTCTTATGCTCAAAATTGATATTGATCGGATAAATAAATTTTTTGCCATTAAAAAAAGCGCCCACCGCAATTTCGACGCCATTAACTTTTCTCTGTATTTGAAATTCCTTGATCGCGTGACTCCATACCTTTTTGTATGCTTCCAACACCCGAATCACGTCACTACCATCTTTTTCCATTCCCACAAACAACAACCGCTTGATATTCTGCGCGTCACCACTCGGCTTTATCACATATTCATTCGGATTTTCCCGCACATAGCTGATCGCTTCATCAAAATCAAAAAAATATTTATGGGGCAAAATCGGTACCCCTGCTTTTTTTAACTCTTCCTGACCAAAAGAACGATTTTCTTCCAATTTATCAGTGTAAGGAGTACCACCAATAATCGGAATGCCCCGCTTTTTAGTCTCCACAATATCTTCACCCGAACCGATCGAATCATCAAAAATCACCATATCCGCCCAATCCAAATCCTTCTTCCAATCAGTAGTCTTAGGGACAAATCCATCCGCCACCTCTTTGTCACTCTCACAGCCAATGAAATAGCGTACCTCATTACCCTCTTTAAAAACATTCCAAGCAATATCCCGTATCAAAGCACTATTTAGCGACACAAACAAAAAATTTTTCTTTTCCATTTAAAATTTACTTTTTCTCCCGATAAATAATTAAATTCGATTAAATATTACTCGCAATTTTAACAAATAACAACCACATCATTCTCCATCTTGTTCATTCCAATCTACCATCGTCCCACCCCGCCCCGCATCAGCATAATTAAAACCCTGTGGATAGCGCTGCTTCAGTTTTTCAATATTGGCCCGACAAACATCCTCCATATTCCAGCCATAGAAATTACAGATCATGGCGATATACCACATGGTGTCACCCAGATTCTCTTTGATCCCCAAAATCTGATCATTGTCATGTCCATACGTTTTTTTAATGCAACTAGCTACATCCGCCGCCTCCCCTGCAATCCCCAAACCCCACATCATTATCTCCTCCTTACGACTACTGTATTCCCCCTTGGTCCGTTGGCAAGCTTTTTGATACAGGTTGAGAAAACTATCATTTTCCATAATATTTTTCCTATATAATATAGATAAATAACATTCTTATTATAATTGATATCATCTTATGCAACTAATCAAATCCCCTCACGCCGGCTTCTGTTTCGGCGTCAAACGAGCGATGCAAATAATTACCGAGACAACCCAATCAAATGTAAAAAAACCAATCTATATGTTAGGTAGTCTGGTCCACAACGAAAATGTGGTGCAAAAAATCACCCAGCAAGGAATCATACTGGTCAATAATATTAATGATATCCCCGACCAAGCAACCGTTATTCTCAGCGCCCACGGTTCACCGCCAAGCATTTATCAAAAAGCTCAAACCAAAAATTTGCATGTCATCGATGCCACCTGCCCCTATGTCACCGCCGTCCACAACTTAGGCAAACTACTAGCCACGGAGAATTACCATATTGTCATTGTCGGGGACCAAAACCATGCTGAAGTCCAAGGTATTTTAGGCACAATTCACTCTCTGACCCAGAACGTTCATATAGTTAGCCGGGTAGATGACATCAGGAAAAATAATTTAGAAAAA
Source organism: Patescibacteria group bacterium (assembly GCA_041648895.1). Taxonomy (GTDB): domain Bacteria; phylum Patescibacteriota; class JAHJAL01; order JAHJAL01; family JAHJAL01; genus JBAZOB01. The sequence goes on along the minus strand of JBAZOB010000025.1, from coordinate 1,312 downwards.
TTACCCAAAGTTGGTATTGTTTCCCAAACCACACAAGACACAGACATTTTCAAACAAATCGTCAATCACTTTATCGACACCACCACCGACTTACGTATATTCAATACTATCTGCCAAGCCACCCGCTGTCGACAAAGCGCCGCCATCCAACTTGCTTCTCAAGTTGATCTAATGATCGTGGTCGGCTCCCGCACCAGTGCCAATACCAAACGGTTAGCCGAAATATGTCAACCGATTGTCAACACCTACCAAGTTGAAACAGCTCGAGACCTTGACTCGCAATGGTTTATCAATATAAAAAAAGTCGGCCTCACTGCCGGCGCCTCCACCCCGGACTGGGTAATCGATGAAGTAGAAAAATTAATTACCAATCAAAACACTCCCGTACACAAAAACACCACCTCGGTCGAATAATCACCTGAGGCCTGCCAGTTATTGGCCTCCGCCTGATAACCAACCCGAGTTATCCCTTGGCCCGTCCCAGTCCCATCAATCGGTCCATCATGATAAAAAACTTCCTCTTCACTAGTGGTAAACCCCGCCCACTTGTCACCACCTCCCATTGTAAAACGATTCACCATCCCCGAACCAAGCGTATTGTCATCGGTCGTATAACCCCAATAACTATCCACCCCCGATCCCGGTGGGCTGCTCCATATGGCTGGTGCCGCATTGGCATTAGGAAAATTATTGATTTGATCACCCAAGCCAGTATTTAAATCATGCGTAACTTTGACTGTCACGGTAAAACCGCTAGTAGCATTTGTTGACACCATCAAATCTTGGGCGGCTATCAAATCAAAAGCGCCCAAATTGGAACCAAAATCAATATTGGTAGCATTGGTTACCAAATTGGTCGTCACCCCATTGACATTCTGGCCACTCCCCACTCCTACTAAAGAAAAACTTAAATATTCATCAATCGATAAAGTTACCAATACAGTATGGTTAATACTAATCCCAATCGTCCCCTCATCCAAAACCACACTGCTTTGCGAGGTAGATAAATTAATCAGGTAGGCCCCGACTGCCGATGGATTGCCTATCTTATTTACTCCACCCACCGCGTTACTCCCGATCTTAATGTCAATTTCACCATCACCCGGAAGCGACCAGGCTGAATTTAGAACAAAATTAATATTTTGCCCGTTTTTGGTAAATTTAGCCTCGCCCGCCGCTGGTACTCCGCTCACCAAATCGACATCCACACCACCCAAAGACAAATCCACATCACCTATTGTCACCGCGCTTAGATCAAACTCATTGGCAAAAGTAATATCAATTTCTTTATCTAGCCCGGCCGTTAAACCAC
>JBAZOB010000024.1:0-19065 GCA_041648895.1 Patescibacteria group bacterium | reverse complement strand
GGGGGAGCAGGGTGGTGGTTTTGGCTACAAACGTACTGCCGTGAAAATCTAAATTGAGGGGTTTGAGGTATGGATGATACCAATACCCCTCCCCAAAAAATCCCAATGCCCCGGAGGCGTTGAGAATACATCCATAATTAATATTATTTATTTTCAATGTTTCTTTTTCTCTTTCTAATCCCGGCGCAGTCGGAGACTTCTTTTTATCCCCTAGTTTGTAAGACTCATTGAGGTATTTGCGTTCTTCGCCGCTGTTTTTTGTTTCTTCTATAAAAGGCTCTTGGCTAAACTCAATTGACATGATTTGGGGATTGATAAATATTAGTTAAATTTTGACATATTAATTTTCTGAAGGCAAATTTCCGGATTTTTTGGTTGGTGGTTTTTAGAGATGTGCTTTTTAAACTGATTTTTAATTCGATAATAAAGAAAAAAGATTTAATACAAAATATTGTATTAAATTGTAGTTTTAATATAAAATGAGTTATACTTTAGTTATAATAAACATTAATGAAAAACTATGCTTAGGAAGGTAAAGTTTAATAATTTCTATTCTTTTAAAGGAGTACAAGAAATTGATTTCTTGACCTCAAAGAAAAAATCCGACGATTACTATACTTCTAAAACCGGCGAACAAATTACAAAAATAATGGGACTTGCTGGTCCTAATGCTTCGGGCAAAACAAATATTATGAGGTTGTTTAGTTTCTTGTCATACTTCATTTGTAGAGAGACGCCTGAATCTCAGGCGAATAATTTGATAATTCTAGACTATGCTTATAAGACTCACTTTAACAATAATAAGGAGTCGAATTTTTTTGTAGAATTTGAAAAAAACGATAAAATATTTTTTTATGAGTTCTCTTTACAAAATTATTTTATTAAAAAAGAGAAATTAGTAATAAAGGATTTGAGAAAGAAAGAAAGAAATAAAACTATCCTTGAGCGTGATCAAAAAAAAGTGACAAAGAAAAGTGAGCAATATTTTGCTTCATTACCAAATGATTTTTTTAGGAACATTAGACCAGATGTTTCTTTGATAACATTTTTAAAGCGATCTCAATTCGAATTTGAAGTAATTTCAACAATTTTTGATTATTTTGCTAATTTTCAGACAAATATAAATGAAAGAGGTGAGATTAACCATTTATTATTACAAATTGTAGCCATCAGGAAATATTTAAATGATCCTAAATTAAAAGAACAGATGGAGAGGTTTATTACTAATTTTGATTTAGGATTAGCCGGTTTTAAGATACTAGAGGAAAATTTGGAAAATAATCAGCACAAATATGCGGTTAGCGGCATACACAAAACAAAAGAAAAGAAAAAGGAATTAGATATTTTTTATGAATCAAGCGGCACTAGACAGTTATTTTTTTATTTACCAAGTCTTTTAGATGGCTTAAATAAAAATGGTGTGGTTATCATCGACGAGATGGAGGTAGGTTTGCATCCGGAAGCCCTTAATCAGATATTGAATTTTTTTATTGATGAAAACAAAAATAGAAAAGCGCAATTAATTTTTTCCTCTCATTCTTTAAATTTTTTGAAGAAACTTAATATGCAGCAAATTTATTTAACCGAAAAAGATGATTTGAGCATAAGCTCTGCCTATCGTTTAGACGAAGTGAACAATATACGTCCTGATGAAAATTTCTTGGGGAAGTATATGAGTGGCGCTTATGGTGCTTTTCCTAAAATTAGAATCTAGTAATAATGAAAAATGATAAAGTAAAAAAATATACCTGCATGTTATTTGGAGAAGGCGGGAGAGATAGAAAATTCTATGAGAAGTTAACTGATCACAGAATATTTCAGTATCATACAAAAAAATGGAATTTTCATTTTGATAATGCTTGGGGATGTTCTCCGAAAGAAGTTGTTGAACAATGCATAATAACTAAACAAAATGTAGATTATGATTTAGTTATATGTTTTATAGACTTGGATGTACTAAAACGAGAAGGCAAAAAATGGGAGGTTTATAAAATAGAATTAGAAAAACATGCATCGGACAATGGCATATATATTTATTGGCATATAGATAACGCTGAAAATGAATATATCAGGGTTTTGGGTCAAAGATACAAGAAATACAATAAACATCAGCTTAATGAATATGCTAGAAAAAATATTTATAAATTTGTTAACCAAGATTTGTGGAATAATTTGAAGGAAATTATTAAAAAGAGAGAAAATATATTAGGCAAAGTAAACAGACCTAGACTATCTTCTTAAAAGGCGAGGGGTTGCTTCTGTGTCCAAATTTTTTTTTAATATATTTTCCACATGACAGAAATATATTACTACTGCCCGCGGAATGGATAAGTTATCACATTAAATACATAAGTATACACAAGTTCATTATTAAATCTGTTGGCTTATATGGCATAAATTAATAAAAAGTTGTCTTTTTTGCGCACAAGTATGCGCAAGCTATAAAAAATCAAAATATGAGTATTAATCAATATTTTGTTATTTCTGGTTTAATAGTAGATATTATTGGAGTAATAATTTTGGCCTTTTATAAGCCAGAAACATTTAATATCGTTCATGAGTTATTGCCAGATGATAAGTATCATCCGGCTTGGGTAAAAAAAGTATCAATATTTCTAATTGTTGCTGGTTTTGTATTGCAATTATTAGGTAATATTCTTTGACACAAATATATTCTTGATTAATTAAATATAATTTTACTTAATAATCTATTTCTATGAATATTACTGTTTCATTAATAATTTTTTATCTAATTATTTTAACTATTACTGCATTTGTGTATGGGAATGTATTAATTATTTTGTATGGATGCATACTTTTAGTTTTAATAATATCGTTATTTAGAATCGGTAAAATGTTTGTTTACATCAAAAAAATAAAGAAACAAATTCTTATTGGGGTAACAATTTTATTAGCTCTTGTTTTCTTGTTTTATTGGTTTCAATGGCGGCCAATAAGTATTAAGAAATATTGTAATGAAGTAGCAATCACAGCCATGAAAAAAGAATGCCACAGCGATAGTGACTCTTGCAGGGAGAGCCGAGAAAGAGAATACGACAATAGTTATCAGAGATGCATTAGAGAAGAGGGATTATGATTATTAATCAAAATTAATTGGAAGAAAGTGGAGATGGTGGGGGTCGAACCCACGTCCAGAAGTGACGATTAATTATTGTCTACATGTTTAGCTGTTTTTAAATTTTTAGGCTAGGGATCTATATAAATCAAACAGCGGATAAATAAATCCTAGATACATAAGAAGCTTGATTCACGCCGTTATGTAGGCGACGTGAGGGCAGCGCGAAGTTTATGACACCCTGGATCCGGCCGTCGCGCCGGTCGGGCAGGATGCTTGTCTATAAGTTAGGCAAGAGCAGTAGCCGGAGCCAATTGCATGGGAGCAAACAAGTTTGCAGCCAATTGCTTGACGCGGCTAGCTAGATTGTCGACGTTTGTCGATGTGGTAACTTAGGAATTAAAGTGAGTAAGCTACCCCCTCACTACATGCGAATAATTAAAGTACAGATCTGTCAAAGCCAAATCATCCCCAGAAAGGACGTTATCTTTAGCAAGTTATTGAGTCGGAGAAGATAATGTCCTATCTGCGAGTTAATTGGGGAACATAAAGGATCAAGGATCAAGTTTCAAGGATCAAGTTTCAAGGATCAAGTTTCAAGGATCAAGTTTCAAGTATCAAGTCACTTGATCCTTGAAACTTGATCCTTGATCCTTGTATTTATATTTTTCCAAACCGGCTTTTTAATTTCCGGTCCAATTCTTTTTTCTTAAGGCTTTCCCGTTTGTCATATTGTTTCTTGCCTTTGCCTAATGCCAGTTCCACTTTGACCAGTTTGTGATTTTGCAAGAAGACGGAAAGCGGGACCAGGGCCAGGCCTTTTTCTTTGATCTTGCCGATCAGGCGGTTGATTTCTTGGCGGTGTAATAAAAGCTTGCGGGTGCGGATGGGGTCGTAGTTTTGATCGGCGTGTTGTTTGTATTGGGTGATATTGGCGCCCAGCAGAAAAACTTGGTTATTAATCAGGCGAGCGTGAGCTTCTTTGATGCTGATTTTGCCTTGGCGAATAGATTTAACCTCGTGTCCTTTCAATTCAATGCCGGCCACCAGCGTTTCCAGAATTTCATAATCATAGCGAGCCTTCTTGTTGTGGGCGACAATCTTTCTCATATCTGTTAATTTAACATTATCGACTGTTATTGTCAATGAATGGCAGGAGGAATAATAAGTATAACTGTCATCCTGGATATCGAAGCTCCGCCTTGGGCGGATTTCGGTTCCAGGATGACAATTATCATTTAAATTTTATATTTACCCCACATCCCACTCTTCAATAATCACCCCAATCGTGGCCGAGATAGGGATGGCTAGAATCACACCCCAGACGCCGGCCAGGGTACCGCCAATCAGTAGAGCAACGATAATAGTGACCGGGCTCAAGCCGACGAATTTGCCCATGATGCGGGGAGTAATAAATTGACTGTCGATTTGTTGGATCAGGAGGGCGACGATAATCACGCCCAGAGCCAGCCAGGGAGATTGAACCAGGGCAATAAGGACAGCGGGGATGGCGCCGGCAATCGGGCCGATGTAGGGTACAATATTGGCTATACCGGCGATGACGGCTAGAACAAGTGGATATTTAACCCCGAGAATAGAAAAACCAATGTAGGTCAAAAGGCCAATAGTAAAACTGATCAGGAGTTGACCACGGAGCCAATTACCGGTTTTGACACTGGCTTTTTGCCAGATTTTGAAAGCCGAGATTTGACTTTTCACCGGCAGGACGGCCAGTAAAAAAGAACGAATGCCTTCTTCTTCGAGAAGTAAATAGAAAGTCAGAGCAATGATGGTAAAAATACCAATGGCGCCGCTAATGACGCCAAAAGTTTGATTGATAATGGTGGCGGAAAGATTGCTGATTTGTTGGTAGATCAATTCCAGGGCGCGGGTGAAACCGTCGACCAGATCTTTTTCCACCAGCCAGTCATGAAAAAGTTTAATTTTATTTTCAGTGTCATTGGCTGTCAGGTAGTTTTGCAATTTGCCCGGCAATTCGGTCACCAACTGACCAAATTGTTCAATCATGGGCGGCAAAATGACACCACCGATCAAGGCGAAAATTATAAAAATGATAACACAAATCAAAGTCACAGCGGCCAGACGGGGAATTTTATGACGTTGGAGATATTCGATCGTGGGAGTGAGAGCGGCGACAAAAATAGTGACAATAAACAACATTAAGACGATGTTGCGGATGGCATAGAGGAAAACCAGTCCAAGAATGACCAGAAAAAATTTGACAATTGTCCAGGTGGAGATTTCGATCACCTGTGGTTGGGATTTGGGTTTGGTTTTGGGCATAATGTTTTTTAATTACAAATTAATAATGAGTTGTGCCAGTTAATTATTTTCCTTGTCATCCCCGCCTTGAGCGGGGATCTCATCATTAAGTTTTGTTAAGCGCCTTATTGATGAGATCCCCGATAACCGGAGTGCTCTGCTTCCGGTCGGGGATGACACGAGGGAGATGGTTAATTCACACAACTCGTTAATTATTTTTATTATAGCAAAAAAACCACTGGTTAGTGGTTTCTTTTGCTAAAAAATATAAGGTGCAAGCTGTTTATTTACGTACAGCTAATTTTAAAGTTTTACCAGGTCGGAATTTGGGAACAACAGCAGCCGGGATGTTAATTTTTTTGGATGGGTCTTGGGGGTTAACACCAACACGAGCGGCTCTTTTGGTAGTTAAGAAAGTACCAAAACCAGCTAAAACAACTTTTTTACCTTTCTTGAGCTGATCAGAAACTTCTTCGATCAAGCTGTTGATCATGTCGCCGGTAACTCTTTTAGATAGACCGGTTTTTTTGGCTACTACTTCGATGAGTTCTTGTTTATTCACACTCACCTCCTTGTTAAAAAAATAAATAAAATATTTACAAAAATAATTCTTTCTTCAACTTCACAATACAAATCATAACTCCGCATCTTCCGACTTGTCAAATACAGACTGATCAATCAAGTTGGGCGGAAAATCTCTTAATTGAGAGTGCCCTATTATCGCCCTTTTTCGTTTTGATAACCACACCGGTCATCACGCCGGGGCCAGAAGTTTTCCACATGAATTTTTGCGGAAGTTGTGTCAGGTATTGTCTTATCGATATCTCTTTTTCCATTCCCAAGGATGAATCCACCGGGCCGGCCATGCCCAAGTCGGTAATGTAGGCGGTGTGGTCGTTTAAAATGGTTTCATCACAAGTGGGAATGTGCGTATGGGTGCCGACTACGGCGGTTACTCGGCCGGTGAGGTAATGAGCGAAGGATATTTTCTCGGCGGTGGCTTCGGCGTGAAAATCAATATAAATACCATCTAATTTTTTATTTTCCTGTTTGGTAGTCAAGTTGATTTCAGTTAAAATTTGGTCGGCGGCGCGAAAGGGACAGTCAAAATTTTCTTTAAAAAAAGTGCGACCGATTAAATTGATCACGGCGATGTGATGACCGAGGGGGTTGGTAAAAATCTGCCAGCCGCGGCCGGGTACGCCGGGCGGATAGTTGGCCGGGCGTAATAATTTGGTGTCTTTTTTGCTGAGGATTTTGGTGGCTTCCTTGAGTTTGAAAACGTGATTGCCGGACGTGATAATGTCCACGCCGGCATCGATCATTTCTTGGTAGGTGTTTTCATTGACCCCGCGGCCGCCGGCCAAGTTTTCACCATTGATAATCACCCAATCAATATTTTCTTCCCGGCGATATTTTGGTATTAACTCGGTAATCAATCGTCGCCCCACCCTCCCTACCACATCTCCGATCATGAGTACTTTCATATAATTACGAATTTTTTAAATATTACTTAGCATAATCAACGGCCCTGGTTTCACGGATGACGTGAACTTTGATTTGGCCAGGATAGGACAGATCTTGTTCAATCTTGCGAGCGATGTTTTTGGATAGGCGTTCGGCTTCCAGGTCAGAGATTTCTTCCGGTTTGACAAAGATGCGGATTTCCCGACCGGCTTGGATGGCGTATGATTTTTCGACACCATTGAAGCTGGTGGCGATGTTTTCCAATTCTTTGAGTCTTTGAATGTATTGTTCAGTTGATTCTTTACGGGCACCGGGACGAGCGCCACTAATAGCATCAGCGGTTTTGACGACTACGGCTTCCAGAGTTTTAGCCTCAATGTCGTCGTGGTGAGCGGCGGCGGCGTGAGCGACTTTTTCCGGCAGGCCAAATTTTAAGAGCAGGTCATAGGTGAGGTGATGGTGCGGTTGATCGATCTCATGATCCAAGGCTTTACCCAAATCATGCAATAGACCAGCTTTACGACAAACCTCAATATCGGCGCCCAGTTCAGCCGCCAGTAAGGTGGCAATTTTAGCCACTTCGATGGCATGATTGAGTTGATTTTGACCATAGCTGGTGCGGAATTTGAGCCGACCGAGGATTTTGAGAATTTCGGTGGGCAAACCGGCGGCGCCAACTTTGTAGGCGGCATCTTCACCGGCTTCTTTGATTTGAGCCTTGATATCTTCCGCCACTTGTTTGACGGTTTTTTCAATTTGGGCGGGATGAATACGACCGTCGGTAATTAATTTTTCCAAAGAAACCATGGCGACATGACGGCGGACCGGATCAAAACAAGAGACGCTGACCGATTCGGGAGTGTCATCAACAATTACATCCACACCGGTAATACGTTCGAATGCCTGAATGTTTCGCCCTTCGCGACCGATAATTCGGCCTTTGACTTCGTCGGAAGGCAGTGGGATTGCTTTGATGGTAGTTTCCGAAGTTTGCTCGGCGGCCATGCGCTGAATGATAGTAGCCAAAATGCTTTTGGCTTCTTTGTCGCCTTCGTCCTTGGCTTTTTGTTTCATCTCTTTGATGGTGCGCAGAATATCTTGTTCATATTCCTTTTCGGCTTTGTCGAGTAACATTTGCCGCGCTTCTTCGGTGCTCAGCTTGGCAATTTTCTCCAGTTCATCACGGTGTTTGGCCAGAGCGGTGTTTAATTCTTCTTGTTCTTTCTTTTGTTCTTCCACCCGTTCTAAAATTCTCTTCTTGCGTTCTTCCAGTTCATCACGTAATTTATCAAAATTTTCTTCGCGGGTGGCGAGGCGATGTTCCAGTTTGGAGACTTTGTCGAGTCTTTTTCTTTCCTCGCTTTTGGCTTCTTCACGAATTTGCAGGACTTCATCTTTGGCGACGATCAGGGCTTCTCGGGCCTTGGTTTTGGCTTTTTCGGTAATTTTGTTCGCTTCTTCCTCGGCGGCTTCTAATTTTTTGGCTAAATTAACCGTTTTGACTACATATCCAACTCCCCCACCAATGGCGAGGCCGAGGATCGCGGCCAGAATAATACTTAACATAATGTTTCCTTTTGTACCGCCTACCTAATTGTCCTTATACTTTGAAAGAATGAGCCAGAAAAATTTACTCTACTCTATAGTGGCCGATAAAATCGGTTGGTTAACAATCGAAGAAAAAAACGAGAATAATTGTTTGGTTTAAATCGCAAAGTAATTATTTTTCTAAAATAATATTGAGGCTTTCAATAAGGATAAATCAGATAAAGGAGAATGAGGCAGAACGGATTATTATTAATAGATTTAAAATAAATTTGATACTTAGTTTATTTTACATAAATATAATGATTTTATCAAATTATTAGAAAATAATGTTGTATTTTTGTAAAGATATTTAATTAAAATTATATTCCTGTTCGTACCTGGCCCACATTGATTGACGGTTAAACTGGGTTTTGACTCGCTGGCGCAAGTTTTGCCCGAGCCATTTGGCCCGGTTTTTATGGCTAAGGATTTGATTGATGGCGGTAACAAAGGATTTGACATTGATATTGTCAATTAATAAGCCATTTTGCCCGTTATCGATGATGCTGCCAATGCCGCCGACATGACTGGCTACGACGGGTAGGCCGAGAGCGCCGGCCTCCAGAATGGTGTAGGGCAAGCCTTCTTTGGTCGATGGTAAAACAAAGAGGTCAAAATAGCGCATCAGGCTGGCGGGGTGGTTTATTTGACCAGTCAGGAGAATATGTTTTTGAAGTTGATATTGATTGATCAATGACTCGATTCGAGGCCGCTCCCCGCCATCGCCGATAATGACTAGGCGATATGGTTGATGCTCTATGTTGATTAATTCATGAGCAATTTTAATTAGCAGGGTGGTGTTTTTGGTGGGATAAAAATTGCCAACTGTGCCAATAATTTGATAGTGCTCTCGCCAGGCCGCTAATGAATGGGAAAATTGATTAGGGGTTTGACTATCTTTTTTAATATCATCAAGGTCAACGCCGAGAGAGACAATAGATAATTTGGCGGCGGGGATGATATTTTTGCTGATGGCCAGTTGGTATTCGCTGGGGCTAAGACAAAAAATACGCGTGGAAAATAAGGCGGCGATTTTTTCCAGAAATTGAAAAAATATTTTTTGGAGGGGATGAATTTGTTCGTTAAACACCCAGCCGTGGGCGGTGTAGAATATTTTTTCTACCCCGGCGACCCAGGCGGCCAGGCGGCCGGTAAAGCCGGCTTTAGAGCTATTGGCGTGAACAATATCAAAATCATTTTGACGAATAAGCTTAAAAATTTCCCAGAGGGCCAGTAAATCTTTGATGGGATTGATGTCGCGCCGCAGATGGGGAATAATCAGGTAATTAATTTGGTGTTGTTTCAATATATCAATTAATTTATGTTTCGAATCAACTTGGCCAAAAGCCACACTAATAGCACAACCTTGCCGATGAAAATGTACGGCTAAATCAGCCACATATTGTTGCGCCCCACCCCAGTCGTCGGTGGTTAATAGGTACAAGATTTTAGTGGTTTTTTGCATTTTGGTGTATCATATATATGTAAAAACTTTGAACCTAAAAAGAAGATAAAGACCTCTTTCCCCTTGGGGTCCCCGAAAATTGTGAGCGTCCGATCACCCGGAGCGTAGCGAGGAGTGATCAGGAAGCGAAAATTTTTGGGGAGAGGCGGAACCGATCCGACTCAAGCGTAATGGGAGACGGTTCCTGCCGGCTCACATGAAGCGGGGAGGATCGAGTTCAGCCGAGGGTGCATAGCTCAGTCGGTAGAGCAGTTGCCTCTTAAGCAAACGGTCGGGGGTTCAAATCCCTCTGCACCCATTTAATAGTAATGAATAATTAATAATTAACATTATTCATTATTAATTATTCATTATTAATTAATATAATGAAATCAGAGCGCGTTTATTCTATTATTAACTATTTTCTGTACTTTTTGCTATTGATTGCGCTGGGTATTATTTTGTATTTGCTTTATAATAATTGGCAAAAACAGGCGGTGGTAGATAATAACGCGGCCAATGATGGTAAGGGAGTAACGGCTATTGATAATGGCCAGACGACCGGCACCACCGAGACCCATAGTTCACAAATGGGTTCTTTTTCCTATGTTATTCCGGCTGACTGGACGATTGAGGAAAATACTGAGGCGGACTACGCTGTCATTCGTAATGCCCAGAACCAGAATGTGATTAGCGTTCGGATTGTGACTAAACCGGATGATCTGCAGGATTTACCATTTGACCAATACGCTGCTCAAGCGGCCAAGGTGGAAATTCAAGCCTATCAGTCTTTAAATGAAATTAAACAAATCAACGCGGAAGACGGAATAGTTGGCTATTGGACCACCTGGAATATTCAATTTCTCGGTGGCGAACAATTTGTTTCTCAACCGATCACTTATTTTGAACATCCGATTGATCCCGCCAAATCGGTGCAAATTACTTTGGAAAATGATAAATATACCGATGACTATAATTATTTGATTAATTCGTTTAGGATTGAAAAATAATGAACCATCTAACTAATTTAATCACCATGCTGGCGGCCGGAGATGTGCCCGAGTCAAAGACATTACTCGGGCAGCTGAGTGGCAAGCTCAAGGAATTTAATATCTGGCCGGATAATATTAATTCGGTTGAAGATATTATTCAATGGGCAATAACATTGGGGGCTAGTTTGGCAGGAATTGTGGCTTTGTTTTTCTTGATTCGTTATGGCGGCTATGAATATATTACTTCCGCCGGTAATCCGGAGCAAAGTAAAAAAGCCATGCAAGCTATTACCCAATCGGTGATTGGGTTGGTTTTGGTATTGGCAGCGTATTTGATTATTACGTTAGTGCTAAATATTTTGAGTGGAAATTAATATAAATTAATGAGTAGTGCTAGTTAATATTTAATCATTGTCCGGTCAATGTCATCCTGGAAAGAAATCCGCCCAGGGCGGAGCTTCTTATCCAGGATCCACCTCCTTAATATAAATAATTCTTTCTGGATCCTGGATGCCGGAGCGCTACGCTTCCGCCTCCAGGATGACAGATAAGATATATTAACTGGCACAACTCATTAATTATTAATTTATATTGTAATTCGTAATCAATAAGCGTTTACATGAAAAAAGTTACCAATAAAATGACTATTTTATTAGCTTTGCCACTGGTGACACGATTGATATTGTTGCCGACTTCCGTGTTGGCGGCGGATTTTGATTTTATCAGTGAGGTACGGGAGTTTATTCAAGACTATAATCCGGTTAATACGGATGTGCACCGAACACCAATTGAATTATTACAAAATATCCTAATTTGGATGATTGGTTTCTCCGGTTTGGTGGCGGTGGCCTTCATTATTATTGGGGGTTATCAATATATCATGGCGGGCGGCAATCAAGAGAACACTAAAAAAGCCACCGATACGGTGACGAAGGCGGTGATTGGCTTGGTAATTATTTTGGCGGCGTGGTTAATTATCACGACGGTATTGGGATTTTTGTCGTAAAAAAATTACGCTCGTTCCACATAGCGGCCATCGCGGGTGTCGACAACAATATTGTCGCCCTGGTTGATGAATAACGGCACTTGCACTTTGGCGCCGGTTTCAATGGTGGCTTGCTTGGTGCCGCCTTGAGCAGTATCACCCTTGATGCCAGGTTCGGTTTCGGTAATTTGGTAGGTAATTTTAATCGGGAGTTCGATGCCAATTGGTTTATTATCAAACATGACCAAATCGATTTCCATGCCTTCTTTGATATAGTTGGCCCGGTCACTGATTATATTTTGGTCAATAGGGAATTGTTCATAGGTGCTATTATCCATAAAAACATAGTTCTGACCGTCTAGGTATAGATACTGGGCTTTGGCGCGGCTGACTTCGGCGGGGTCAAATTTGTCACTGCCTTTGAAAGTTTTATCGATAATGGCGCCGGTGATCATGTTTTTGAGTTTAGTCCGCATGATCCCACCCCCGCGAGCTTGCTTGGAATGTTGATACGACAAAACTTCATGTGGTTCACCATTGAGCAAAAATTTGGTACCATTTTTGAGATCGGTAATGCCGTACATATGAGTGGGTTAATGTTTGTTTATATATTATAAGATAATTGGTAGTTGATGAATTTTCAATTTCCAATTTCAAAACTCTACTGCACATAATAGGGCAACAAAGCTAAGTAACGGGCACGTTTGATGGCGGTAGATAAGCGTTGCTGAAATTTACGTTTGATGGAAGTTTTGGTGGCCGGTTCAATTTTACCGTAATATGAGGTGAATTTTTTCAGAGTTTCAAAGTCTTTGTAGTCGATATAGTGGATATTGTTGGTGGAAAAATAGCAGACTTTTTTGGCGGGAGTGGGTGGATTATTATTTTGTGACATCGTAATTGAATAATTAATAAATAAATGTCTTATTTGATACTTGATACTTGATCCTTGATACTTGATACTTGATCCTTGATACTTGATCCTTGTTTAAAAAGGAATGTCATCGATACTAATGTCTTCGGGATTACCAATATCTGGCTTATTTTCTTGTTTGTCATTATCAAAAGGATTGGCGGCGGGGGGATTGGCCTGGGAACTGGGAGGGGGATTGTTGTTATCGGGACTAACGGGAGGATTGTTGAATTGAGCGTTTTGAGTGGGAGACGACATGTTGCCGGCCGGATTGGCGGTTGATTGGTCGTTATTGAAACCGGAGTTTTGATTTTGATTATAAGATTGGCTAGCGCCGCCCCCGCCTTGGTTGCCGGTACCAATAAATTGGAATGATTCCACAATTACTTCCGTGCGACTTCTTTTGACGCCGTCGCTCCCTTCCCAATTTTGGGTCTTCAGCCGACCTTCTACAAAAATTGGCGAGCCTTTTTTAAGGTATTGATGAATAACTTCACCGGAACGTCCCCAGGCGACAATGTTGTGAAATTCGACTTCTTCTCTTTTTTCACCTTCCGGCGTGCTCCAGCGACGATTGGTGGCGATACCAAAAGAGGCGACCGCTTGGCCATTGGGGGTATATTTTAATTCCGGATCACGCGTGATATGTCCCATGACGAAGACTTTATTTACTCCTAACATGATATCTCTCCGTAATAAATATGCTTATAAAATTTCTTCTAATAATTGATCGAGGTCTTTGGAATCCTCTTTTTTCTGGTCGGCTTTTTTGTCGGCCGCGGGAGTAGCTGCTGGTTCTTCTTTTTCATCTTTAGAGACGGTCTTTATCTTGGGTTTAGCGGTGGGAGCTGGTTTTTCTGGGGGCGTTTTTTTAACTGGTACTTCTGGGCTGGAAGTTGGTTCTAGGGTAGGCTCTGTGGTAACTTCCGCCGATGAAACCTGATCGGGCATGGATTTTTTGATTAACTCTTCGGTAGATTTGGTGGAAGATGATTTTTCTTCTTCCTGGCCTTTGTGGTCTTCGACTTGTTGTTGTTTGTAGCCTGGTTGCCCGTCAAGATTAATAATCAGAAAACGTAAAATGCCCGGGGTTAATTTAATTTTTTGGTTGAGGTCAGAGAGGACACTCGCGTTGAGCATGACGGTGGTAAACATGTAATAACCATAGTTTTGCTTCTGGATGGGATAAGCCAAATCGCGCTTGCCCCAAACTTCTTCTTTGACGATCCGACCTTTGTGGGTGGAAATCAATTCGCGGATACTGCCAATAACATTTTGAATTTCACTGTCGGTTTTGCCTTCACATTCAATGATATTGGCAATCTCATATTTGTACATCACAATACTCCTTCATCCTGTGGGTTAGGCCTTTGACAGTTGGCGTCAAAGGAGGATAAATAAATTAAATAGTGGTTATATTGTAGATAATGGAGTATTAAATTGCAAGCGTCGGTTTTATTTTATCGCAACGATGGTGAAGAGAATTTAAATTTTTTATGAAAAAAAGATTAAATAATTAGGAATTATAAATTAGGTATTAGAAATTAATGATAAAAAAACGTAGTAATATTTTATTTACTTTTCGTAATTCCTAATTTCTAATTTTAATAATAATCGGCTACAATTGATAATAGTAATAATAATAATAAAATTATGGCTAAAAATACATCAACTTGGTTAATAATGTTCGTGGCGATATTTATTATTTTGCTGGGAGTGGTGGGGACGGGGGTGGTGATTAATTATTTTGGTAAAAAGGTGAATAACCAAGAAACAACAGTTTCGGACCAGACAAACAAACCAAACGGAACAATCAAAGATACTTTTACGACCGACGATGGTAGCTGGACAGTTAATTATCCATCGGTCTGGGAAAAAAGGGAAAATGATAATGATTCAATCTCTTTCAAAGAAAATACTCCGTTTGATAATCAAGTGGACCGCGGCGACGTCTATCTTTGGACCAATACGTCAATCAGTATGGCCACGGCGGTGGATGATTTTTACGCCACTCATGACAATGTCAGCGAAGAATCAGTTTTGGTGGATGGGCAGTATGGTACCCGCTTGAGTGGAGAGATAAACGAGGAAACCGTCGGCATGTTGCCGCCGGGAACAAATGAGGAACAGACTTTTTTCGCGCTTCCCAATGACTCGGTCCTGATCGTGGAATTATTGAATTTTGATAAAAAAGCCATGTACCAAGACGTATTATATGGTTTGCAACTGACCGATAAGACCAAAACCGATGCCCAGATGACGACCAGTTCCGCGGCGGGTAATATTGTGGTTGACCTGCCAATATCGGGCGCCAAAATTACCTCCCCGGCTATTGTTACCGGTAAAGCGCGGGTGTTTGAGAATGTGGTTAGTTTTGAATTAATAGATGATAGCGGCCAGGTGTTGGCCGATGGTTTTACCACCGCTCGGGCGGCTGATATTGGTCAATTTGGCGATTTTGAGATCAATCTATCTTTTGTCACCAGCGACAACAGCGGCACCCTGACGGTTTACACCACTTCGGCCAAAGACGGTAGTCGGGAGGATGTGGTGAATATCGATGTCGATTTTGAATAATTATTAGTAAATAATTAGGAATTATTTATGTATCGCACACACACTTGCGGGGAATTAAATAAAACTAATGCTAACGAAGAAGTAACTCTATCCGGTTGGGTGCATAAATCGCGTGATCTGGGCGGGTTGATTTTTATTGATCTGCGGGATCGCTATGGGATTACTCAGGTAACGGTTGATCCGGAAAATAAGGAGGCACACGAGGTGGCGGAGGGTTTGCATTATGAATATGTGGTCAAAGTGACGGGGAAAGTGGTGGTCCGGCCGGAAAAGATGGTCAATAAAGAATTGGCGACGGGCGAGATTGAACTTTGCGCGGACAAGATGGAGATTTTGAGTAAAGCCGAGCCCTTGCCGTTTGAGATATTTGAGACTAGTAAAGAGGGGGTGAAGGAGGATTTGCGGCTGACTTATCGATTTTTGGATTTGCGGCGGGAGCCGATGCAGAAGAATATTATGTTCCGTGATCAAATGGTGACGCATATTCGTCAGTACATGCATGATAAAGGCTATATCCATATTGATACGCCGATTTTGACCTCGTCTTCGCCGGAAGGCGCCAGAGATTTTTTGGTGCCGAGTCGGCTGCATCCGGGGAAATTCTATGCCCTACCCCAGGCACCGCAGCAGTACAAGCAACTTCTGATGGTGGCCGGATTTGATAAATATTTTCAGATCGCACCCTGCATGCGGGATGAAGATCCCAGGGCCGATCGGGTGCCGGGTGAATTTTATCAATTGGATGTCGAATCGAGCTTTCTCTCCAGCCAGGAATTTCAGGCGGAAATGGAGCCGTTGTTTTTTGAATTGACGGAAGATTTGGCGGGGAAAAAAGCAATGAGTAAACCATTTGTGCGGATTCCCTATCTTGATGCAATGAACAAATATGGCTCGGACCGACCGGATTTGAGATATGAATTGGAACTATCTGATGTAACTGAGTGGGGTAATGGCACTGATTTTAATGTATTTAAAACGGCTGAAACTATTAAGGTGATAGTAGTTCCCGGTGGAGACAAATTTTCCCGTAAGGAGATTGATGAAGAATTGGCGGGACAGGCAAAAAAACTGGGGGCCAAGGGTTTGGCGTGGATGAAATATGTGGATGGGGTTTTGGATCAGGGGGTAAGTAAATTTTTCAATGAAACTGATAAGGAGGGATTGATTAAATTGCTAGCGTTGAAAGATAATTGTGTGCTGCTTTTTGTGGCGGATAAATGGAAAGTGGCGGTGGAATCATTGGGAAGGGTAAGACAATATGTGGCGGCTAAACTGGATTTGATTGATGAAAATCTGATTGCTTGGGCGTGGATTGTGGATTTTCCGATGTATGAAAAAGATGAGGAGACGGGTGAGATTAAATTTTGTCACAATCCGTTCTCGATGCCGATCGGTGGTTTGCAGGCATTGCAAGAAAAAGATCCATTGGACGTCAAAGCGGATCAATACGATATTATTGCCAATGGCTATGAGCTTTCCAGCGGAGCGGTGCGTAACTATGACAAAGAAATTATGTACAAAGCTTTCTCGATTGTCGGGCATGACAAAAAAGAAGTGGACCAAAAATTTGGGGCGATGATTAATTCATTCAAATTCGGCGCTCCGCCCACCTGCGGTTTTGCCCCGGGGATTGAGCGCTTGATGATGGTTCTACTAGGCATCGATAACATTCGCGAAGTGGTCCCCTTCCCCAAAAATAGCCAAGCCCAGGATCTAATGATGGGCGCGCCGGGTGAAGTGGATCCGGCCCAGCTCGCGGAATTGGGGATTCGGGTAGAGAAGAAAGAAAGTTAATATCCCTATCACTCACTATTTTCCCCAAAGGGATAGATTTGGGAGTTTTTAGTTTGGCCTAATCTGAACTTCAAAAATTATTTTAAATATTTTTTGGACTTTTGCCGTCTTCCGCCGGCAATTTCAACTGTCTACAAATTGTCGACGGTTCAAAATCCGAGATTAATTATTTTTTAATTATTATTAAATTTTCTTATGCTTAAACATGTTAAATAAGTAAAAAGTAATCCAAAGGAACTCTTACAATATTATCTTCTTCCAGTAATTGTAATTCACTATTACAAATCACCACACCATATTTCGATGCACTTATTTTTTTCATACTGTTTCTCACCTGACCAGCTTCTTTCATCCCCAATCCTATTTCTATCGGTATGATATTTTGCCTAAAATTAGTCAAAATAAAATCGGCACTTTTCTTGCGACTATCATAATTTAGCGACCCATTACCCCCATTTACAAATTCTCTGTATAACGTAAGAGCAACAACATCCTCCATCAGCATCCCCTTCTGAGTTTGAAAAATCTGATCATTACCGGCAACTGACATCAGAGATGATCTTATCGCCGGTGACATAAATAAGTATTTAGAAGACTTTCTTACTTTCTTTGAATTCGAACCATAAGGCATGACCCTTATCAACAATTCCGTCTTTTCCAAAACCTCCAAAATATTTGAAACCGTATTCACATTTGACCCTAATATTCTCGCTAAATCCTGTATGCTCTTTACTTCAGCTTCTGCTAACAAATACACTGTTCTTTTAATATCACTCAATGTTTTTATGTCAAATTTTCCTAGACTCATTACATCTCTGTTTACAACTTTATCCAGCAACAATGCGATTTTTTTATATACTCTAGCCTCATCCGACATATTTATCGCAAAAGGCAAAGTACCAACTCTTAAATAATTATCTATATAATTCCGATCTATTAAGGACCATGTATTTATCACCCATTGTTGATATGATAACAATTTTTCATATGCGTCCTTTGCGGAGCCTGCATTAAACAATGCATCCTTAATATTTTTTTTCAATCCTTTTGTCGGCAACTTTCTATCCTTGATCATTAAAAATTCGCAAAAACTAGCTGGATACATTTTCTCAATTTCGGAACGACGCACCACATCCGGATTTGTCTGCAATTCTAAAGCCGAAGAGCCACTACAGATAATAAAAACTTTTTTTGATCTTTCATACAAAGACATCAACGAAGCAGCCCATTTTGAATCATACTGCGCCTCATCGATAAAAATAAAAACTGGAGACTCCAGCTTCTCAAAACTAGTGCCTAATATTCTCTCATACGATATTAGCACCTCCTCCAGTGACGAGCCCAACAAATCTGTTACTTCATTAAGCGACACATAAAGGATTCTTCTTTGACCGATTTCAACATATTTATTCGTGTAGAGTTGAGCCAACACAGTCGTTTTACCCACACCTCTCAATCCAGGCATTATTATCCATCTCCCCTGCTCCCCCATGCCTAAACAGAAATCATCAAAATATTTCTGTAATTTTACATATATTTGCCTTTGCAAATACTTAATTCCTTGCTCATCCTGGGTATATGGTTTAAGACGAAAAGGAGCTTGTGTTAGCTGATTTTGCACATATCTTAATACATCATCCATAGCTTTTATATAATTATATTAATATAGTAAATAACTCTACTATATTATTATACATATATAGTAACATAAAATCAAGCCTAAACTATAAAAACGAAGGGTAATTTCTGAGTTACTCGCTATTTTCAATCAACCTCTTCTTCCGCGACTGCCGCGATAAAAAATTCTTTTTTGACACTACCGGACGTCCAATTTCTTTTTCTAACTGTTCTTTGGCAATACCGGCAATCCTCCCGCCCCTTTGTGCATCTTTCTTCAACTTTTGTTTGCCTTTAGAATCCTCCGTCCGGTGAATTTCGGTCGTTGAT
>JBAZOB010000023.1:0-20509 GCA_041648895.1 Patescibacteria group bacterium | reverse complement strand
TGAAAAAAATTTCCCCCGCCAACATCATATTAGTTATTATCTTTATTGCCGGCTCATTACTGATTGAAAAATTGGGTCCAGACATCTATCAGCAATTACAGCCAATTTTATTTAATGAGTCCGACCATGATATTTCTGAAGCTAGTTCTCTAACTAATAATTCAGAAAATAATATTTTGTTTAAGGTAATTAGTATTGTCGATGGCGATACAGTTAAAATCGATTATTTTGGCCAGACTGAAACTGTCAGGTTAATTGGGATTGATACTCCGGAAGAAGCCAATTTTGGGTATGACCAACAATGTTATGCTGGTGAAGCCACCAACCAATTAACTGAGTTATTGGCCGGAAAGCTAGTCTACCTAGTCGCCGACCAGACCCAGGCCGATCGTGATCAATATGATCGTCTCCTACGCTATCTATTTTTACCCTCCGGGCTCAATGTTAACGAAGAAATGATCAAAGCCGGCCTGGCTTTTGAATATACCTACGATCAGCCTTATATTTACCAAACCGAATTTATAACCTCCGAGAAATTAGCCGAGAGCCAAAAAATTGGCCTATGGGCTGAAGATACTTGTCAAGGTCTAAAAAGATAGCTACCTTAAATTGACATTTTGACCTTTTTATAATACAATCAATTTACGTAAAAATTTGTTCAAAAGAGGGAATTAGCAATAGGTTATATCTGTTGAGCGGCTGTAATTAAGGTCCAATATCCATTTGTTAATCAATTTATATCTTATTCCTGTCTGAGGAATTTTATTTATGAGAAAAGTCAATAAACGGTCGCAGCGGCTTCGCCATTATAATTCAGGAGCTAAGTCGATCGGATACTTTTCCAAGTTAAAAAATCTATTTTTAGGATTTTTTACTACTCACGAAAAAAAGAGTTTTTACGTCAATCACGAAGCCAGCCGCTATGAAAGCTATTCTCTCCCTAGTCGTCAAGGTAATCAACGCCAAGCTTTCTCGCTTAATCACCTCAAAAAGTATTTTACTCATGCCGGACTCATCGCGGTAGCCGGGTTTACTATCTTGTCCAATAATTGTTTTGGGTCTTATTGCAATGACTATAACGGTACCAACAATGTCGCCATGGCCAATCAATTGGGCGCGGCGGAAGACATTATTGAGATTGACGTGGCCACTGGTGAAAACACTGGTGATGTAATTAACAATCAAGAAAAAGATAATATTGCCGCCTATGTCGCCGATTATGCCGCTCCGGACGCCAAAAAGGAGTTAATCAATCGAACTATTCAAGCCAAACAAAGTGGCGATGAAGATCACGATATAGCCATTATTCAAGATTCATACCTAGACAAAGTTAATTCACCCGTTACTACTGTTTCTGATATATCTCGTAAAAATGTTATCGTCCATATTGTCAAAGCCGATGAAACACTTTGGTCAATTGCCGACAAATATCAACTTTCCACTGACACTATTGAATGGTCCAACGGCATGGACAATAGCGGTGTAGTTATTGAAGGCCAGGAATTATATATTATCCCCATGAATGGCATATACTATACTGTCGCCGAGGGAGATAATTTATCATCGATCGCCGAAAAATATAAGAGCGATGTTGAAGAAATAAAAAAATGGAATGATGTGGGCAATGGCATATCGGCGGGCCAAAAGATTATTTTACCGGGTGGCCAAGTGCCGCCACCGCCGGCACCGGTTACTGTCGTCAATAATTCCAGTAATTCCAACAACTCCTCCTATAATTACACGGCCGCGCCCGATTATTCAGCCGCGCCGGGTGGCGCTGGCACCGGTCAATTCGGTTGGCCGACATCGGGTATGACGATCACTCAATATTTTGGCGCGACCAGCTTTAATCCTTGGCACACCGGCATTGATATCGACAGTCGCTCCGGCTGGGATATATTTGCCTCCGACAGCGGCACCGTCACTACCGCAGTCTATGGCTGGGGTGGGGGGTATGGAAATCATGTCATTATTGATCACGGCAATGGCTACCAAACTCTCTATGGTCACTTATCGGCTTTAGACGTTAGTGTGGGACAATACGTTAGTCAGGGACAAAGAATTGGTACCATGGGTTCAACTGGTTGGTCAACCGGCCCTCACCTTCACTTTGAAATCCGATATGGTGGTTCCTACTTGAACCCCCTAAATTATTTATAAAGATGTTTAAGCCATATTCAAGCTAAAAAGAACGATAATATCTATCGTTCTTTTATACTTTTTTATGAACATATCAAATACTAAAAAAATGACCAAACCGAATCATACATCAAACTGTATTAAACAACTCATGACCGATATTAATCAGATTAAACCGTTGCAAAAGTTTTTGATAAAATTCTTGAAACATAAATTTATTTATCGCAGCCGACCTATTTCACCCCAGATATATATTGTTGGCGGGGCGGTTCGCGACGCTTTACTCGGGCATCAACTTGCAGATTATGATTTTGTTGTTGAAGGATTAACTAAAAAACAGTTAGCCAACTATTTGGACCAAACCGATGGTCAATCGCTTGATATTGCCAGTCGAAATTTTGGCGTCTTTAAATATAAATTACCCTATTCCAAAACTGTGATTGACATCGCCTTACCCCGCCAAGATATCTATCTCCAACATGGCTTAGGCCACAAAGATGTCCAAACTCACACCAAAGCTAAATTAAGCATCAAAGACGACCTGGCCCGTCGTGATTTCACTATCAATGCCATGGCCGTCAATATCGCCACCCACGAACTGATTGATTATTTCCACGGGCTAGTTGATCTCCAAAAAAAAGTCATTCGCTGTGTCGGTGACCCCTATGAACGCTTAGTTCTAGAAGATCCTACGCGGATCATGCGCGCGCTGCGTTTTGCCGCCACTTTCAATTTTTCTATCGCTCCCCCAACCCTAGCCATTATCAAAGAGCATCATCATGAAATTAATCAACAATTCAAACAGCGCTATCAAAACAAACAAAAGAAGGTAAGAATTAGAAACACTGAACGAGTGTCACGGGAAATATTGGCCCTCGAGTTTCTCAAAGGTTTTGATCGCCAACCGGTTCGATATATTGAATTGATTGATCAATGTCAAATTTATAAAACCATTTTCCCGGCGGAAATCGTGCCAATCTGGGAAAAACTCAAGTCTACCAGCCAGCCACCAGATAAACATGCTGAAGGTTCGGTTTGGAACCATGGTTTGCTAGCCTTAAAAAATCTTGACCTGCTAAAAGAAAATCAACTTGGTTTATCCCCTCATGCTTCGATTAATCTAAAATTAGCCACCCTTTTTCATGATATTGGTAAAGTAACCACCCTAAAAATTGACGCCACCGGTAAATACACCTATTACAATCACCCCGATGAATCAGCCGCTATGGCCACCAAAATCATCCGGCATTTACACCTGCCAGCGGCGGTCGGCAAAAATGAATCATTGAGTGTCAGTGTCAAAAAAGTCGTTTTTTTGATTAAACATCACATGTTGCCCTCGTCATCATATGCCGATCAAATGCGTGACAAAACTGTGGTTAAATACTTTCTCGAAGATGAACCATTGGGTCAAGAATTACTCCAACTGGCCTTCATTGATGCCTCTTCTTCCCTTAAACAACGCGGCCCACAAGATTATACTGGTATCAAAAAAACTTTGAAGAAGATTGAAATCGCCCGGGAAAAATTAGCCCAAATTACTCATCACCAGAAAATTTATCCGGTTGATGGTCAAAAAATCAAAAAACTACTCACCACTGTCGTTAAGTCATTAAAAAAACAACTATCAGAGGACAGATATCAACAAATATATCAGATTGCTACTAGCCACCACGGTGGCCAGTTAATTGGCCAACTGAAAGAAATTATTCTCGAAGACGCTCTGGCCCATCCCCGGCAATACAACACTATCAGTAAAAAAAATACCCGAGCCAAAAAAATCATTATGCAAGCGATTGAGAAATAGCCATAGATTAAATTATCTCCTTAACTCTTAATATATGTTTTGTGATTACGCTAAAATTAAAGTTATCGCCGGCGCCGGTGGCGACGGGACGGTGTCTTTTTTACATGATATCAACAAACCCAAGGCCGGACCAGACGGTGGCGATGGTGGTCGTGGTGGGGACATTATTTTTCAAGTTGACCCCAATCTCAACACTCTTAGTCCTTTTTTAAGACAAAAGGAGTATCGGGCCCCATCCGGTCAAAATGGTGCCCACAAAAATATGACCGGACGTGACGGTGCCAATCTCATAATCAAAGTTCCGCTGGGTACAATTATTTATGAAATAAACGACCGTGGCAAACCACAGCCGGTGTTTGATTTTCATTCGTCCCAATTTGAGCACCTCATCGCCGCCGGCGGTCGCGGCGGGTTAGGTAATACTCACTTTACTTCCTCCACTCGCCAAGCGCCGCGCATTCGTGAACTCGGTTTACCTGGAGAAAAGAAAAAACTCATCTTAGAATTAAAAACCATCGCCGATGTCGGTTTAGTTGGTTTACCCAATTGCGGTAAATCCACTTTTCTATCAGTGGTAACAGCCGCTAAACCAAAGATAGCCGACTATCCATTTACTACCATTACTCCCAACCTGGGGGTAATCAGATATCACCAGACCGGGCTAACTATCGCCGATATTCCCGGTCTCATT
Organism: Patescibacteria group bacterium; assembly: GCA_041648895.1. Classification (GTDB taxonomy): domain Bacteria; phylum Patescibacteriota; class JAHJAL01; order JAHJAL01; family JAHJAL01; genus JBAZOB01. The sequence continues at coordinate 15,872 of JBAZOB010000023.1, read as the reverse complement.
GCTGGCGCCAGCCAGGGTAGGGGACTGGGGCATAAATTTCTTAAACATATTGAGAGAACCAGGATTATTCTGCATTTTATTGATATTCAATCGCTCGATCCCGATGGCGACTATTGGACAGTCAGACAAGAATTGAAAAAATTCAGTTCCCTTCTCGATAAAAAAAAGGAAATTATTTGTTTTACCAAACTCGACACCACCGGCTGGGACAGTGATGATCGTGACCTTCAAGAATACATCAAGCTATTTCAAAAAAAAATCAAAAAAAGACAAAAAATATTTGCTATTTCAGCCGCCACTCACCAAGGAATAGACAAATTATTGGCTTATTTGTTTAAAACTATCAAAACTCTACCGCCGGTAAAACCAATCAAAGTTAAACCAGCCCAGTCAAAATATATTATCGATAATTCTTGGCGAATAACTAGCCCCCGGGTTGGTCATTTCCTGATTACTGGTGCCAAAATTGAACAGATTGTTCGCAAAACCGATTTTGACAGTCCTGATAGTGCCGCCCGGTTTAATAATATTTTAATAAAAACCGGCATTGAGCCGGCATTAAGAAAACAAAAAGTAAAATCTGGTGATAGTATCCAGATCGGTCCACTTAAATTTACTTGGGGGACTAATCTAGGACCAGATAGATAGGCTTGTCACCACCAACTACGGACTGATCAATATGGACAATTTTCCCATCTGTAGCTCCCGCTACTTTTATCTGGTAATCACCCACATTTACTCGACCAAATGAGTAACGACCTTTCCAATCAGTCCATGTCGCCGCCAATAATTCACCATTTTTCCATAATTCTAATTCCAAGTAATCAACATTTTTACCGTATCTATCAACTACTCTGCCCCATTTGTGCTTAATTCTAATGATTTTTCGATAAACCAAATAAGCAAGAATTAGTAGCACCAAATAATAATTTATCAAATTATTACTGGTAAATAGTCGCCACAACGATCCAAATAAGAAGCCGATAGCAAAGAGCGGATTGATATTTTGCCAAAACCATTTCTTGATAATATAAGTATATTCAGCTTTCATTGCCTTGATGGCTCTTTTTTTATCAACCAATCTTTCGACGGCCAAAATAATAAAATCATAGCCATTTTGACCAATTAATATTTGTTCCTGGATAACCGGGTGGGACCGCCAAGAAGTCAGATCAAATTTATCAATAATATATTCTTTATAGCCAGGTTTTTGAATTAGATAACTATATTCACCATCCGGCACCTGGGCTTCGATTTCAAAATATCCATTAGCATCAGAAAAGATGATGTATTTATTTTGACCATTACTAATAATAATTTTTGCCCAGGGTACGTTTTCTTTGGCCCCAATATCCACTAAATATCCGGCACATCTCGCTCTACCTTTTTTCCGCTGATGGGTCAATCGATACCAATAGTAAGCAAAAAAATCACTGATCATATAACGGGAAGAGATGAAAATTAAGATGATTGCCAACGATAGCGTCAACAAATAGGGAGCGGTTAACAACGAAAAGATATCAATTCCCGCCGGGTATTTTTTGATAAAAATATTTATTTGCCACAAAGTATCAATCATAAACTGTTGCTGGTAGATGGTTGGCAAAAAAACCGGCCACTCTTCTGTGATAAAATTTCCAATATAATCTTCACTGATATATTCAAATAGACCAAACACGCCCAGATTGGTCGCCACAGTATTCTGTGCTTGACTATTCAACCTATTTTCCTCTCTGATTTTATCGAGCAGTTCATAGACATTTTCTTTTTCCTCTTTCTCCGGTGGAACATATACCTCAATTAAAATTCTCGTCTCCACCTCCGTGCCATCAACCAAGTTGGCTCGTACCAGTACAAATGACCGACCCTGGCCCGCCACTGTCCAAGGGTAGTGCCAGTAATAGTAATCGCTATTTTCACCCTTATTTGACACCACATCCCGCCATATTTGCCCATCAAAAGTTATGGCCACGTTTTTAATTTTATCTCGCGGATATTTTGCGTATCCTTTTAACACTGTCTCGGTATCCACCTCAAAAACGGTCAGGTTCTTCTCAGGATAGGTGAATACTAGATCATTATTGGCGCTCACCCGGCCGGTGACAGACATTAACTGCCATATAGTTATCAATACCATCAATAGACCCGGTGACAAAAATAGTTTTTTTATCATATGAAATGCCCGATATTCATAACATTGTAACAAAATTTACCATAAATGTCAAGGTAACATAAGTTTATTTACTATAGGATTTTTGCTACATTAAATATAGTCAAAGTTCGCTCAAATTATAGTTGACTAAGATATAAAGAAAAATATGTATCAATACATTATCAAGGGTAAACAAACCCTCCGCGGCGCAATTTCTGTCTATGGTGATAAAAACACGGCTCTTAAGTTAATTCCCTCCACTATCCTTTCTGATGAAAAATGTGTTATTTCCAATATACCCGATATTACTGATATCAAAATCATGATCGAAATCATGCAAGATCTGGGTGTGGCAGTCAATCAAATTAATGCTGATACATATGAGTTTGAAGCGAAAAATATCAAAAAAACTGAACTCAACATTGACCTGGCCAAAAAATTACGCGCTTCCACTGTTTTAATCGGTCCCATGTTAGCCAAATTTGGAGAGATAACTTTGCCTCATCCCGGCGGTTGTATCATTGGGCAGCGGCCGATCGATGTCCATCTGGATGCTTTTCAAAAAATGGGCGCGGCAGTGATTTTTAAGAAAGATTCATATCGTCTCGTCGCCAAAAAATTAACCGGCGCCAAAATCGCCCCTCCCTTGCTCAGTGTGACGGCCACGGAAAATATCATTCTTGGCGCCGTTTTGGCCGCCGGGACTACGACCATTGAATATGCCGCCTGCGAGCCAAGCATTGTCCAATTAGCTGAATTTCTGATAGCCAGAGGGGCTAAAATTTCTGGCGCTGGCAGCCCGCGAATCATTATTGAAGGCGTGTCCAAATTAAATGGTGGAGAAATTAAAGTTATTCCCGACCGGATCGAGGCTGGCACCTATGTTATTCTTGGCGCTTTATGCGGTGAGGAATTAGTAATCAATAACTGTCAACCCAGTCACCTGGAAGTTGTACTGGCCATTCTCAAAAGTGTGGGCGTTGATTTTGACTGTCATGATCACTCAATTGTGGTCAGACATTCACCTAAACTTACTGCCAAAGATATGATCACCAACCCCTATCCGGGCTTTCCCACCGATTTACAAGCTCCCTACACCGTACTTATGACCCAGGCTCAAGGACTGTGTATGATTCGAGAAACTATCTTCGAAGGTCGGCTAAATTATACCGAATGGCTCAATAAAATGGGTGCCAATATTATCAATTGTGATCCTCATCGAGCGATTATTTCCGGACCGACTCCGCTTTTTGGCAAAAAAATTATTAGTCCCGATATCCGAGCCGGCATTGCCCTGATAATCGCCGCTCTCTTAGCGCAAGGTCAAAGTCAAATTGACAATATTGATTTAGTTGATCGCGGCTATGCCAATTTAGACCAAAGATTATCTATCCTGGGCGCGTCCATCGAACGTCGCGAAATTAAATAGTAAATTACGATTGGTGCGAATTATGAATTACGAATTTAATGAGTTTTATGAATCAATTTTATTATCATATTAATTATTGGTTTATAACCTGTATGAGCGGGCATAAATAATACCGACCTCTCCCAAAGCGAGTTTTATAAACCAATAATTAATATGAAAATAAAATTGATTCATAAAACTCATTAAATTCGTAATTCATAATTCGCACCAATCGTAAAATAGTAAATATTATATGTTTTTTTTACGCCAACAACTGGCTATTGATTTAGGCACTTCCAACATTCGTATCAGCATGCCCCAAAAAGGGGTTCTGGTCGATGAACCAGCCGTGGTGGCGATCAATCGTAATACACATCAAATCATGGCTATCGGTGAAGAAGCCCGAAACATGTTAGGCAAAACGCCGGCCGATATTATTGCGGCTAAACCATTAAAAAATGGCGTGATTGCCAACTATCGCATTACCGAAGGCATTATTAAATATTATATTGATAAAATTTTACCCAGTGTCAGAATTCTCGGTCCCGAAATCATGTCTTCCGTACCAGCCGGGATTACTAGTACCGAACGACGCGCTATTATCGATGCTATTAAATCCGTTGGTACCAATAGTGTTTACATTATTAAAGCGCCGTTGGCCGCGGCACTTGGTGCGGGCATTGCCATTGCCGAACCACACGGCAATATGATTATCGACATCGGTGGCGGTACCAGTGAAATAGCCATTATTTCACTAGGCAATATCGTTTCCCACAGCTCTATCCGGGTCGCCGGGGACACCATGGATCATGCCATTATTGACCATATCCGCAAAAAATACAATCTCGCTATTGGCGAAAAAACCGCCGAAAGAGTCAAAATAGAAATCGGCGCTATTTCACCCCAGTTGGACAATAAATCAATTGAAATCAGCGGTAACAATACCATTTCCGAACTACCAGAAATATTAACCATCACCACCGAAGAAGTCATCCAGGCTTTAAAAAACCCCGTTAAAGAAATTATCAACGCGGTAAAATATGTTTTACAAAATACCCCACCCGAATTAGCCTCTGACGTTATCGATCGGGGTATTATTCTTACTGGTCATGCGGCCCGTCTCAGGGGATTGGATGAATTATTGAGCCGCGTCACCGGAGTGCCAGTTCATATGGCCGAAGAACCCGAATATTGCGTGATCAAAGGCTGTGGAATTGCGCTAGAAAATTTAGATTCTTACAAAAGAAGTGCCATCAGAGCATAATAATTAACAATGATAAATTACATATTACAAGATAGAAATAATATAGTTAATCATATTTCATTTATTCAATTAAAACCCAAGCGTTACCTTGATCATGTGTCCTAAAAACAGCGATTTTTTAATTGAATAAATGAGATATGATTAACTATATTATTTCTATCTTGTAATATGTAATTTATCATTGTTAATTATTATTTATAAATGATCCTCGGCATCGATGCTCACAAACTGGCCACGACCGAAAAAACAGGCACTGACGAAGTGACCTTTAATTTTTTTAACCATCTGCCACCTCAATTATTATCCGAATTTGATCAAGTTATTCTCTACACCAAACTACCTATAGATAAATACTTACCGGCTCAATTGGGAAAAAATATTAAAATAAAAACCATTAACCTGCCATGGTTCTGGAGTAGTGTTGGTTTGAGCTGGCAGATGAGATTTTCGCCCCCGGATATACTATTTGTCCCTTCCCACTCTCTCCCCTTGGTTTTTCCCGCCAAAACCGCCACCATTATTCACGACATCGGTTTTTTTGATTATCCACAAAACTACAGTCGAAAGCAGTACTACCATCTCAAAAAAACCACCGCTCTGGCCATCAAAAAAGCCGCTCTTATCTTTACCCCTTCTTATTTTGTAAAAAAAACCTTAATTGATAAGTATTGTGCCGATCCAAATAAACTGATCGTGAGTCATCTGGGTGTAGATACCAATTTTTTTCATTCGCATCACTCCCAGAAAACCGTTAACTCGACTTTTAAAAAATATGATGAGCGCTTGGCCAAAAAACCATACCTATTATTTGTCGGACGACTTGATTATCGCAAGAACATCAGCAATATCATTGCCGCTTTTACAATTTTTAAAAAAACAACCAAATATCCCCACATCCTCGTTTTTGGTGGCAAACCGGGTGCTGGCTATGATCAATTTGTGGAGCAAGTGGAGCAGGCGGGATTACGTGATGAGGTTGTTTTTACTCAATATATTCCCAAAAAACATTTACCGATCTTTTATACTGAAGCCGAACTCTTGCTTTTTCCTTCTTTCTACGAAGGTTTTGGCATACCCGTTCTTGAAGCCCAAGCCTGTCGCACTCCAGTTATTACCGCCAATGTGGCCGCCATGCCAGAAATTGCTGGTGATGCCGCCCTTTTGGTTAACCCTCGCGATCCGGAAGAAATAGCCTTTGCCATTAAAAAGATAATTGATAATCCGGCTCTGCGGCAAACTCTGGTTGAAAAGGGTATCAAAAACGCCGGTCAATACCCCTGGTCCAATTTTTCTAATAATATCTTGCAGGCCTTAATAAAACTAGGCAAAAAAATATGAAAAAACCCAAAATAGCCATTGCGCATGAATTTTTTACCGTTCTGGGCGGAGCGGAAAAAGTTTTAATTGAACTACATCGTGCCTTTCCCGATGCCCCCATTCACTTTTTGCTTTCCAGTCCAAAGTTAGTTAGGCAATATCTGCCCGAGGCCCATATTATTAATAGTTCTCTCCATCGTTATCCATCTTTTTTGACCAAGCATCATCAGTTATTTCTGTGGCAATTTCCGGTGGTTACTGAACAATTTGATTTTTCTGACTATGACATCGTTATCAGCAGCTGTAATTCTTTCATCAAAGGGATTATCACCAAACCCGATACGATTCATATTTGTTACAATCATTCTCCTACCCGTTATCTCTGGGATCAAGCCGCCGAATGGATTGACTCCAAAAAACTAAGTTTATTTAAACCCCTAATCCAATGGCGTTTTAATCAATTACGCCAGTGGGATTTATTGGCCTCTGACCGCGTTGACATGTTTGTTGCTAATTCCAAATATGTGGCCTCCCGGATTGAAAAATATTACCGTCGACAGGCCGATCGAATCATTTATCCTTCCGTCGATACCAAAATTTTCCGCCCCCGCACGATTCAGAAGAAAGATTATTTTTTTATGGTTTCCCGTCTGGAGCCCTATAAAAAATTTGATTTAGCTGTTAAAGCATTTAATAAACTCCAATTACCTTTATTCATCGCCGGCACCGGCACTCATGAAAAGTATTTACGTTCCATTGCCCAGGACAATATTAAATTTCTCGGCTTTGTCTCGGATGAAGAAAAAATTAAATTATTTCAAGGCGCCCGGGCGTTTATTTTCCCCACTGAAGAAGATTTTGGCATTGTTCCCCTGGAATCAATGGCTGCCGGCACGCCGGTGATTGCCTATCGTCAAGGCGGTGTCCAAGAGAGTGTCATCGACAAGCAAACTGGTGTACTTTTTGATCATCAAAATGAACAATCCATTATTGACGCGGTGCATTATTTCGCCGCGCATGAGCAAAAAATTACCCCCCAAAATTGTTTAAAACGGGCAAAAGATTTCGACCACACCGTTTTTGCTGCCGCCATCAAACAAATAGTCGATTATTCGCATCACCATCGTCAAGCCATACTTGATAAAATTATTTTAGGTAAAAAATGTCGGTAATAAATAGCATCCCCATTATGGGGATCAAAATCCATAAATATTCCTACCCCCAAGTACTAAGATATATTCAACAATATCTGCATGGCCCAAAGCAACACTACATCGTTACTGTTAATCCGGAAATTGTCTTAGCGGCCGGGTCAGACCCGGATTTTAAACAAATACTAAATCAAGCCAGTCTGTGTGTGGCCGACGGCTCAGGTCTGCAGTGGGCAGCAGTATATAATCAGATACCATTAAACAAAATACCAATTATCAAACAACTATCAGCCTTTTTCCAATTGTTCTATTCGTCTATCATATTTGCTTTTTGGCCCGGCTATGGAACTCGCGTCATTCCAGAGCGGATTACTGGCGTTGATCTTGTACCTGAAATAGCCAAAATCTGTGCCCGGTCCCAAAAATCTCTCTTTCTACTCGGCGCCGGTCCAGGCGTCGCCGCCGAAACAGCGCGCCGTTTAAAACATCTTTATCCAAATCTAAACATCGTTAAAAGCTACAGTGGATCAGTGGGAGCCTGGCAACCTGCCAATGGTAAAAAGTTAGTTGCTCTCATTAATCAATACCAACCCAACTGTCTCCTGGTTGCTTTTGGTGCTCCTAAGCAAGAAAAATGGATCAGTCGCCATTTGCACCAAATTTCCAGTGTCAAATTGGCAGTCGGCGTGGGCGGTGCCTTTGACTTTATTGCCGGTCAAAAGAGCATTTTAGGCGGTGGTAAGGCGATTCGCGCTCCCCGCTGGATCCAAAAAATCCGACTCGAGTGGCTACATCGCTTATTATTTCAACCTTCCCGTCTCCGCCGCATTTACCAGGCCGTGATCGTTTTTCCCTGGCGAGTGATGATACAAAAAATAAATAACCAAGGTTAGATAAATAACAAATGACAAATTGCATTAGTCATATATCATTTATTTTAATTATATGGCTAGCCATAAAACTTACCATTATTAGACAGATCCACCATAACACTTCTGGCAATACATTTGCTGCCATTAATTAAAATAAATGATATATGACTAATGCAATTTGTCATTTGTTATTTATCTAACCATTATTGCCAAAACATTAAAATGATGATACTATCAAGATAAGGATGAATGGTAGCTAATTGTTAGCTTCCATTTTTTTAAAATTAATAATATATATGTCACAATTCAACGAAGAAGAGTTTTTTGCCGCCATCGATATGATCAGTGAAGAAAAAAAGTTGCCTAAAGAAAAAGTACTGGAAACTATTGAAGCCGCCTTGGCAGTGGCTTATCGTAAAGATTATGGTCGTCCCCAGATGGAAATCAAGGCCAAAATGGGGCCAGGCGGACTTGACGACGTTGATTTTTTTATCGTTAAAGAAGTCATTCCCAATGAGGAAGATATTAAAGATGAACTAACCCAGATTCAGCTCAAAGCCGCCAAGAAACTTGATCCCCAGATTAAAGTCGAGGGTAAGGTATATTTGGCGGCACCCGCTCCGGAAAACTTTGGCCGTATTGCCGCCCAAACCGCCAAACAAGTTATAATTCAACGCTTGCGAGAAGCTGAACGAGAAAATGTTTTCAATGAATTTAAAGATAAAGTCGGGGAGATTATTTCTGGTATTATTCAGCGTATCGAAGGCCAAAATGTCTTTGTTGATATTGGACCAGCCATCGGTATTATTCTTCAAACCGGTCGCGTCCCGGGAGAACATTATCATATGGGACAAAGACTGAAATTTTATCTTGAGAAGGTTGAAAACACTCCCAAAGGTGCTCAAATTATTCTTTCTCGCGCCAATGCCAATTTTATCCACAAATTATTTGCCATGGAAATTCCCGAAATTGATCTTGGTACCGTCGAAATTAAATCGGTAGCTCGTGAAGCCGGTGTACGCAGCAAAGTTGCCGTCCACACCAATCAAGAAGGTGTTGACCCAATCGGCTCATGTGTGGGGCAAAAAGGCACACGGGTGCAAGCCATTATCAATGAAATTGGTGATGAGAAAATTGATATTATTCTCTGGGATAGTAATCCGGTCGTTTTTATTAAAAACTCTTTGTCGCCGGCTAAAATTGTTAAAGTGGCCTGCCATGACGATCAAAAAAGCGCTACTATCTATGTCGAACCCGATCAACAATCACTGGCTATCGGCCGCGCTGGCCAAAATGTTAAACTCGCCTCCAAACTTACCGGTTGGAAACTGGATATTGTGGAAGCTTCCAAAGAAGTTTTAGAAAAACTGCAACAAAAAAACACTACTCCCCCTGCCCCCGCCCAAACATCAGCCAGTCAAGCATCACCGGTTTCGTCTCCTGTCTCCACTGTCACCATATCTGATTTAAAACTGGGAGCCAAAACGTTGGCCAAAATCCAGGCTGCCGGCTTTGATAGTCTAGATAAAATCGCCGCCGCCAATTTGACTGATTTAACCGCCATTGATGGCATTGGCAAAACCACCGCCGGCAAAATTCATAAGCAAGCCAAAGAGTTATTATCCAAATAACCACCACATCATGGAAAAAAACGAATTTTTTGATAAATTTACTCCCAATGCCAAATTGGCTCTCAATAATGCTCAAGACATTTCTCAGGATAGTATGGCCAATATTGGTAGTGAACAAATTTTACTCGGTATTTTATTGGTCAAACAAAGCCTGGCCAACGACATGCTTTCCAGTCTCAATATTTCGGCCGAAAAAGTCCAACTGGTTCTGGATTTGATCAACGAAGAAATGGGTACTCAAAAAACCACTAGTCATCAAACCACTTTGACTAAGCAAGCCAAGACAATCATCGAAGAGGCTTTTTTTACCGCCAAAAGATTTAACCATTCCTATGTTGGCACCGAGCACCTACTTTATGCCATGTTGGGTCACGAAAATTCTCAAGCTTGCCTAGTTCTCAAAAATCTAGGTGTCAATATCAAAAAACTTAAACGACAAATCCAATTTCTCTTTGAACAGTCACAAAAAAATGCTGAAACTATTAATTACTCAGACAACCAAGACCAATACAATCTTCCACCCGACGTTGCCTATGGTGCCAATCAACCTATGACTGGCGCGAAAGAAAAAACCTTGGAGCAATACACGACCGACATTACCGATAAAGCCAAAAAGGGTAAATTGGATCCCGTCATTGGTCGGAGCGATGAAATTGAACGAATAATCCAAATTCTTAATCGTCGTACCAAAAATAATCCCGTTTTAATTGGTGAGGCTGGAGTTGGAAAAACCGCCATAATTGAGGGTTTAGCCCAAAAAATTGTCGAAGAAAATGTGCCCGATTTATTATTAAAGAAAAAAATTCTCTCCCTCGATTTACCCCTAATGATTGCCGGGACCAAATATCGAGGTGAATTTGAGGATCGTCTGAAAAAAATCCTCAAGGAAGTGATGAGTCGTGATGACATTATTCTGTTTATCGATGAACTACACATGATGGTTGGTGCCGGCAGCGCAGAAGGGGCTCTCGACGCCGCCAATATCCTTAAGCCATCCTTAGCTCGAGGTGATATCCAGATTATTGGTGCCACCACTACTGAAGAATATCGTAAATTCATTGAAAAAGATTCGGCTCTAGAACGCCGTCTGCAGTCTATCCAAGTTGAAGAACCCAATCTTGAAGAAAGTATTCAAATTCTACACGGGCTTAAACCTAAGCAAGAACAACACCACAATATCAAAATTGGCGACGATGCTATCGATGCGGCTGTCAAACTAGCTAAACGATATATTACTGATCGAAAATTACCAGACTCAGCCATCGATTTACTTGACGAAGCTGCCTCGGCCGCGTCAATTAAATACAACATTACTGACAAATCAGGCACTAAGAACCTGCAAAAAAAACTCGATACCGTCATTATGGCCAAGGAAAGAGCGGTGGGCGAGCAAGATTACGAGGCGGCCGCTAAATACCGTGATAAAGAAAAAGATATTATCGCGGAAATTTCCAATATTACCAAAAACAATAAAAACAAATCAAAAACCAATCAGGTTGAAATTAACGCCGAAAATATTGCCGTCATTGTCTCCAAACAAACCAAAATTCCCCTTAATAAACTAATTTCTTCGCAAAAAGAAAAATACGCTCATATTGAAAAATTACTTAGTGACCACATTGTTAGTCAAGAAGAAGCGATTGACACGATTGCCAAAACTGTCAAAAGATCCCGCACCGGCATTTCTAACCCCAATCGTCCCCTCGGCTCTTTCATTTTCCTTGGACCAACCGGAGTAGGGAAGACCGAATTAGCTAAAGTCCTCGCCCGTGAAATCTTTGAATCAGAAGACGCCTTAATCAAGGTAGATATGAGCGAATTTATGGAACGGCACCAGACCTCACGTTTGGTCGGAGCTCCCGCGGGCTATGTTGGTTATGAAGAGGGTGGCAAACTAACTGAAGCTGTCCGTCGTCGACCATATTCAGTCATTTTACTTGATGAAATTGAAAAAGCTCATCCGGACGTTTTTAATTTATTACTGCAAATCCTGGAAGATGGCGAATTGACTGATGCCAAAGGCAAGAAAGTTAATTTTAAAAACACCATCATTATCATGACCTCCAATCTAGGTATGAAAGAGTTTAACCAGCAAGCCAGAATTGGCTTTGATACTGAAAAACAGCCAGTTGGGATCGGTTATGACGAAATTAAGAATCATGTTCTGGAGGAGATTAAGAAACAATTTAAACCTGAGTTCCTAAATCGCCTCGATAAAATAATTGTCTTTAAGCCTCTAGACAAAGCTTCCATTGAAAAAATTGTCAATCTACAACTGGTTGGTCTGATGGTTCGTTTGAAAGAAAAACGGATTAAATTAGTGGTGCCCTTGGCCGCTAAAAAATTGATTGTTGAATTAAGTTTTGATCCGGAAAACGGGGCTCGTCCGGTTCGTCGAGTTATTCAACAGCGGATTGAAGACCCATTGGCCGAAGGCATTCTTGATGGTAAATTCAAAGAAGGGGATACTATTCGGGTTAAAAAGTACAAAAACGACCTAAAATTGGAAAAAGTTAGCTGATTACCTCGATAATCTAGTTTATCATTGCCTACTTCGCTCTAGACCGACCAATCTCGTTTAGAGCGATTTTTTTATTTAGTACATCTATATGAGTCACAACACTTCAAATCTAATCAAGCAATTATTGGCTAAACTAGAGTATTTACACCATAATGAGCTTGATCTAATCAAGGCCGCCATCCTTTTTGCCCGAAATGCTCATCAAGGGCAAAAACGTCTGTCCAGCGAGCCATACATTAACCATCCTTTGCAGACCGCCCTCATTTTGGCTGATCTCAAAATGGATGCTGTCTCAATTATGGCCGCTATACTTCACGACACTATCGAAGATACGGCCGTGACAGCTCCCGAACTCGAAAGTAAGTTTGGACCAAATGTGGCTTCTTTGGTGGAGGGTGTGACCAAAGTTAGTCATATACGTCTTAAAAAAACTGATGGTACTCATAAATCTCATGAGCAGCCAAGGCAACTTGAATCATTACGCAAGTTGTTTTTAGCCATGGCTAAAGATCTACGAGTAGTAATTATCAAACTAGCTGACCGATTGCACAACATGCAAACCCTGCAGTATGTCCCAATTAGTAAACAAGGCCGAATTGCCGAGGAAACCATGGATATCTATGTTCCCTTGGCCAATCGGGTTGGACTTTGGCAATTAAAATCAGCTTTGGAAGATGCCTGTTTTAAATATCTATATCCCCATGATTACATCAAATTACATGCCGAAGTGGCCGCCACTACCAGTCGAAGTCAAAAATATATTGACCGAGTCATCAAAACCATCGATAAAGAGCTTAAAAAAGCTAATCTTCGAAATTATGAAATATCCGGACGAACCAAAAATCTCTATGGCATTTATCAAAAAACCATCCAAAAGCATAAGACTCTCGATCAAATCTATGACATCTACGCTGTCCGCATTATCACCGAGACACTCAAAGATATCTATTCCACCCTTGGTATTATTCATGGGCTCTGGAAACCCATCCCCGGTCGTTTTAAAGATTATATTGCTGTTCCCAAATCCAATGGATATCAATCACTGCATACTTCAGTTTTCGCTCTTGACGGTCAAAAATTAGAAATTCAAATCCGTACCATCAATATGCATCACCATGCTGAACATGGCATTGCTTCGCATTGGCTTTACAAAGAACAAAAAAAATCTGTCAAAGAATTTAATTGGGTCAAAGAATTAACCAAAATAAAAAATCTGAAGGTTCGCGATTTTTCCGACGAATTAAAAATAGATGTATTTCAGGATCGAATCTTTGTCTACACTCCCAAGGGTGATGTTAAAGACCTCCCCAGTGGTTCAACACCAATCGATTTTGCCTACAGCGTTCATTCCGACCTGGGTAGCCGTTTGATTGGTGCCAAAGTCAACGATAAAATTGCTCCTCTCGATCAGAAACTCAACAATGGCGATATTGTCGAAATTTTGACTGCCAAAACTGCCCATGGACCAAAAAGACAGTGGCTGGAAATAGCCGCCACTAATTTTGCTAAAAACAAAATTCGTTCTTTCCTTAAAAAAATTAATTATGATGAAAATAAAAGTATTGGTAAAAAGTTGATCAATGAACAATTATCACGGCTAGATCTACCTTTGTTTGACGAAATCAAGGCCGATAAAATTAAAGCCATTCTCGAGTATGTTCCCTATAAAAAAATTGATGATATTTTAGTTGCTATTTCACAAGGCGATATTTCTCCTCGTCGACTAATCAATAAAATCTTTCCGGAATCGGAAATTTTCCCCACTAAAAGTGAAGCCAAACCTCGTCGCCATAAATCATCTTCAACAGTCACTTTTGGGCAAGGTCAAAGGTTGCCTTATAAATTATCAACCACCTGCTGTACTCCCAAACCATCGGATCAAATTATTGGCTATATTACACGTGGGCGTGGTATTACAGTTCACCAACTTAATTGTAAAAATGTTAATAACAAAGAGCCCAATCGATTGATTATTGCTCAATGGGAAAAAACCAAAAAATATAAGCACTATGTTCTACTCGGGATAGAATGTGAAGACCGGATTGGCATGCTTCACGATATCACGGAAATTATCATGGCCGCCAAGATCAATCTGGATGGTTTACGGCTTATGCAAAAACAACGAAATTATGTTAAACTTAATATCACTGTAAACATCAAAGATTTTGACCAACTAACCTATCTTATTGATAAAATCATGCATATTCCGGGCGTCAAAGAAGTGAAAAGATTAATTAAAAATGAATAATTAAGAATGACAAATTACAAATGACAAATTGCATTGGTCACATATCATTTATTTTAATTAATGGCAGCAAATGTATTGCCAGAAGTGTTATGGTGGATCTGTCTAATAATGGTAAGTTTTATGGCTAGCCATATAATTAAAATAAATGATATGTGACCAATGCAATTTGTCATTTGTAATTTGTCATTCTTAATTATTCATTTTTAATTAATAAAAAGATGGCCAAAAAACTAAATCTTCAATCACCCAAAGGGATGCATGACATTTTGCCCGAAAATCAACCATATTGGCAGCATGTTATCAATACCTTTACTGAAATCGCTGTTTTCTCCGGATATCAAAAAATTGACACTCCCATGGTAGAATCGATTGAATTATTTACCCAAACAGTCGGTGAGACCTCAGATATTGTCTCCAAGGAGATGTTTGTGCTTGAACAAAAAAAAGAAAATAAAGCCAAATATGTCCTCCGACCAGAATTCACCGCCGGTATCGCTCGCTCTTATATTCAACATGGGCTAAAGATCATGGCCAAACCAGTCAAATTGTATACCCATGGACCATTATTCCGCTATGACAAACCTCAAGCCGGCCGCGTCCGGCAACATCATCAATTAGACCTTGAACAAATCGGCTCCGATTCGCCCGCCAGTGAAGCTGAATTGATCAGCCTGGTCTGGCAATTGTTTTCCAAATTAGGCATCAATGACATCGAATTACGCATAAACAGTATTGGCAGTCTGGAACATCGCCAGCAAATAATCAATTTACTAATTGACTATTTCACGCCCGAAAAACAAAAATTATGTGTTGACTGCCTTAACCGACTCAAAAAAAATCCCTTACGTATTTTAGATTGTAAACAAAAAACCTGTCAAAAAATTGCCACTGACGCCCCGCAGATAATTGACCACATTGATGCTGAATCAAAAAAACACTTTTATGAACTCTTGGAATATTTGGACGAACTGGAAATACCTTACCGTTTGGAACCACGTTTGGTGCGAGGTCTTGATTACTATACCAAGACGGTATTTGAATTTTTCTCGCCCCAAGATAACTATGCTCTCGGCGGCGGCGGTCGCTATGATGCTTTAATTGAAATTTTGGGTGGTGAAAAAACCCCGGCAGTAGGCCTCGGAATAGGCATTGAAAGAATTGTACTTAAATTAATTGCCAATGGTTTTAAGCCATCAATCGATACGGTGGCACCGGAAGTTTTTCTGATCCAATTGGGCACCACCGCCAAGAAAAAATCGTTTAAGCTATTACACGAGTTACGTAGCGCCGGTTTACGGGTTTCGTCTA
>JBAZOB010000022.1:0-20963 GCA_041648895.1 Patescibacteria group bacterium | reverse complement strand
GAGCAATCCTAATATATGCCTGGATGATTTGGTCATGCATCAAAATCACGCGCAAATCAATTAGGCCAGTGTGCTTGTGAATAACAAAACTGTCGCGAGCATCAATAAATGGTTGCAAGACGTATGACAAAGATTTGTTGTCTTGGCGATCCGTTTTGAATTGCTTGATCATGCCATTTATACCCGGTTTATCAAATTCCAATTTGTAGATATTAAACCCGCCCGCCCCGTGCTTATCTTTGACTAAATAAACGTCATGAAATTTATGAGCAAAATTATGTTTTAAAAGTATACTATCCAACTTGGATTTGGCCAATATCAATTGCCGGCGAGTCGGGTGATCAAAAGCCACAGTCGGAATAGCAAATTCTTTAAATTCTTGGTAGGTCCTTAATTTATTCTGGAAAATATTGGTCAATCGCCGACTATTGAAAGTATTTATCTTACCGCCCTCAATCAGCAATTCGAACTGTTTCAACTGCAGAGGAGATTTGGGGGTAAATTTATCAAAAATCAGCCTTGAAGCCGCCGGCTGAAAATTTCTGATCCATTTTTTATTGTAAGTCCAATAGCTACGGCAGCGGCCGGAACCGATTATGTCTTTGGAAGTCGAAAAAGCGGCCTTCAGGCCGTTTTTGTGACAACTTTGCAAAAAATACTGGTAGCTGTCATTGTATTCATACTGTCGACTGTGAAGGGTAAATGGCATCTTTCCCCGATAATTCTGATCACTGGCGCTGTTGGCAATCGAACCGGAATACAAAATGATTACATCAAAATAATTACTGTTTTTAATCATAACTAAATAATATAATGAATATGGTCATATGTCAAGATATTACACTTATAAATAATCTCGTGGCTCATATAAAATTGGCTCGGCTGGGTAGTTTACTATGTTTAACCGAAAATATATTATAAAGGGAGAAGATACCTCTCCCATTCTCAATAATTTTATCAATTATATGTCCGATCAGACCAATGAGTTCTCCTTTGTCCTCAAATGTTCGCCTCACGGGGTGGGCGTTTTTGCCACCCACAACATCCAATCAGGCACCTACCTACGATTGTTTGGCGATGAAAATAGCCTCAAGCGCCGGTCCACCATCCGCGACAAAAAAGATATTCCCGAATTTCTTCAATCATATTGTATCGATCGTGGCTCGACCATGATCTGTCCGAAGGATTTCGGCCACCTGGAACCCGGGTGGTATCTCAACCACTCCACTACCCCCAACGCCATTCACCGTCAATATGACTGGTTCGCCAGTCGCGATATTGCCACCGGCGAAGAAATTACCATTGACTACAATTCGCTTGAGGAACCGGATGAGACAAAAGAGGAATATTATCGCCATTAAATGAATTTATTTATAATTTAAATCAAATCATATGATCCACGACACTATTGCCAACATTATCGAAAAAGGGCAAACACCTCTGGGCAAAGACACCGATGGTCAAATATTAGCTCTAGATACCGCCGAGCGTCCCGGCATCATGGTTCTATTTGGCCGCTCCGGCCAGGGTCGTTCCATTACCCTGCAAGAGTTAGTTATCGCCGACATTCACGCCGGCCGCGGCGGACTGTTTATTGATCCCTATGGCGATCTTTTTGAGAACATAAAAAACTACCTTCCGGCCGGTCAAGCTGATCGAATAATTATTTTTGAAGCCATGGCCGGCAGTCTGAAGGACAACATTGATAAAATTCAGGTCACCATTGATTTTACCACTCTCCAGGCCGATCAACCCAAATTTATCCTGTGTAAAATTGATTACCGCACTTTGGGCCATGAATTGGTGATCAAACTCGGCAATTATATTGTCAAACAATTCCTGCAGCATACCACCGGCCAAAATCAAACTTTGGCTCTCGATGAAGCCTATAATTTTATTGATGAAGAAGTGTTGGCTCAAATCCTATCCCGCCCCGATTCAGGCTTATCCTGCCTGCTTTCCAGCCAAAGTGCCATGGATTATCAAACAGAAATTAAGGCCAATATTCTCCCCGTCGCCCATCACGTGGTTAGTTTCTTTGTTGATCCCTACACCGCTAAAATAATTAATCAATATCACCCCGATTTAGCAGTTGAGACTCTTTCGGTTCTGGAAAAATTTCATTTTCTTGCTCGCCTCAATATTCAAACCAATGCCCCCATTATCAAGAGTCTGAACAGCATTTTCCCCATTCCATATCCGAAAAATAATTAGCACTATTAATGAAAATCTATATTAAGCCACATTTGTCGACAAAACTAGTAATTAAATAATCTTAAAATATGAAAAATTTCCCCAAAGTCCCGATCCTAATTGCCGCCATAATCGGCGTGGTCATAATTGTCACCATTGGAGTTGTTTACCTGGCCTCCTCCCAACCCACCATGCTCCAATCCGTCACCGATAAAATTAATAGCATTATTACTCCCAAAGCACCAATTGGAACTTTGACACCCGCCCGTGATCTTCGCGGTGTCTGGAAGTCTTCCCTGACGGGCAAAGGCCTACAATTATATGGAAAATTTGATCTACCCGGGACGGTAACCGATATTTACGAAGAAGGTGATATTGAATTAATTATCAATGATGTTGTCGATAACATTGCCTATGGAACCATGCGTTACACCAATATCTGCGCCTGGGGAACAACCACCGTTACCATACCCGGAGAAGAAAGAGTTTTTCCCGTGCCGAAAACTTGTTACAGCAATCAGGAATACGGTGATGTCCAAATCAAAATCAGCTCCAGCGCCCTCGATTTCGGTACGATTTCTAGTGACGGGATAACCACAACCATGCAGGGTACATATACATCCGATTTAATGAGTGGATCAATGACCATGACCTATTTGCCATATGGAGTAATCAAAGGCGAATTTAAACTATCACGACAACAATAGAAGACAATTAATGTATAAACAATAAACAATAATAAAATTTATTATCCAATAATTATTACCATGTCTTTAAAAAAATTGTCATCGAAAATTGAGTCTCAAGAATCAGACTCCCCAGTGCAAAAAATTACTGCCGCCGTTCAACAAAAAAATATCGAAAAATTAATATCGACCCTGCAAGATGTCAACCAACTATTAACCGGATTGAATTTAGGTGATTTTGCTACTGGCGCCAGCCGTGAACATTTGAAAGAAGAACTCCACAAATTCTTTCAAGAAAGCCAATCCGGCCGCGAAGCCAACACCGTGGTTTACCTGGGGGATGGGGGATTGTCTCGTCTACTCATCGCGGTTGATGAAGATGGAAAAGTCACTATTGAACCGACCTATAATTCCACTGATGAAGTTAAAAAAAACTGGAAGTTGCTCCAATAATATTACGATAAAATATTTCTTGATAAATTATTTCTAATCATTATTTAATCTGTATCGGATACAATAAACATATACCTTTATTCACTAAAATAAAAAAATATTTATGAAGTACATATTTTTATTTATTGTCTTTAGTCTGATTATTACCGGATGCATCTGGAATGATCCCAATCAAGTGGTTAATTCCGATCAAACCAATGATAATGGCGCTAACTCTTCATCAACAGACAACATCCCCGCCTCTGACGGTTTGGATTTGAGCAATCAGAATCTCAGCCAAGTTCCAGCCTATGTTTTTGATCGAACTAATTTGGAAGAATTGAATATTTCTCATAATCGACTCACCGGTGCTATTCCTGCGGAAATCAGACAGCTTAAGAATCTGCGTATTCTCGATGCCAGCGATAATCAAATGACCGGCGTGCCAGCGGAAATCGGACAGCTAAACAATCTGGAAAAACTGGATCTTTCCAATAACCAACTTACTGGATTGCCATATGAACTAGGTAATTTATCCAATTTAAAAATTCTCGATCTGTCCGGCAATAATTATTCCCAGCTTGATCTCGATATTATCTCCCAAAACCTGCCCGCCACTGTCAATATCATTACCCAATAAAAACGGCCGGATCTTATTCCGGCCACTTGTTTCTATTCTATTTGGCTCAAGACTATTAAATTAATGCGGTCGGAGAGACTCGAACTCTCATAGGTTTTAACACCCACTAGCGCCTGAGGCTAGCGCGTCTACCAATTCCGCCACGACCGCTAATTAACTTAATATTACTACAAACCAAACCACCGGACCAATAATGATTTCGCCGGACGGTTATTTTAAATAATAATTACTCTTACCTTACAGTATAATCAAACTGGTGACGACACCATAGATAACCACGCTGATCATGTCCTGTAAAACAGTGGCAATCGGGCCGGTACCAGCGGCCGGATCTTTGTGAATACACTGGAACAAATGAGCAACCGAAAGTGCCACAATAGGCGCTGTGGTAATGGTTAAAAAACAAGCGATGGCCACACTCAAGGATAGTTGATAATCACGCAGCCACCACCAAGCTATCCCACCGGAAACCAGACCAAAAATCAAGCCAAAGATCAGACCTAGGCTCAGTTCTTTACGAAAATAGTTTTTAAATATCGCCCGTCCTGTCCGCAAATCCCGAGAGTAAATTGCTTCTGTTTGGGTGCCAATAGCATCGGCAATGTAGATAATAAATGGCAGAAAAAAAGCCACCCGCACATCACGGGCCAATACATCTTCAAAACTGGCCGTAGCCAAAGAAATGCCAATACCCAAAATTAAACCAATCGCCAAAGTCGGCGCCCGCAGCTTAAACAATGTTCCCACCGATTCGTAATCATCATCGGCATATTGAGGGGAATTTTTTCGTGTCATTTATTTTAGTTAATTATTATTAAATATCTATCCCCAGTAATTCCGGGTCAAAAAGCCGGCCGCCAGCCCGCACACCATGGCCAGCCCACCAAACAAAAGCATCCGCATTCCGTTTTTGTACCAGCGTATTTTAGTGTATTGAGCCACCACCCCTCCCAACAAAAATAAACCAAACAAAGTCAGCCCAATGGAAATCCAGAAAGCCCTTTGCCAGTCAAAGAAAAAATAAGCCGCCAGTGGTACGAGTCCGCCGACAATATAGGCTATAAACATCCCCCAAGCGCTGTACTTATAATTTCGACTATCAAAAAATTTCAGCCCCAGTTCACGGCAAAGCATTTCATTGAACAGCAATTTTTTATTCTTGGCCGCCACCATCACCATCTGTTCCGCCAGATCAGCCGGCCAACCGTCCTCAACCAGCATCTGCCACAGCTCTTTTTTCTCTTCCGGCAATTTATTTTTGATACTCTTCTTTTCCTCTTTGATCCGGCTTTGATTTAAATCAAGAATCGATTGGTTAGAAAGATAAGAACCGACCCCCATCGAAATCGATTCGACTGTAATTACGACAATCCCGGCCATGATAATTGTTCCCTGGTCCATGGTCCCCGCCGCCATTCCGGTCAACGCGCCCAACGTGCTCACCATCCCATCTTCCATCCCAAAAACAATTTCTTTAGCTAATATCCGGATCAACAAAAAATGACATATATGGCAGTACCACGGCGTTATCTGTTTCAATCCAGTCAATGATATGGTCACGAGCGTCATTGTAAGCCGTTTTAGACATTTGTGATGGCACATCGCCGGTAAAAATATATTCTCCCAAGAAAACTACTGCCTGCCCGGGTGATTTGGCGACCTGATAAGCAAAATCTTCGCCAAAAATCAGGCCGTAAATCTCAATTTCCACCATCCAGGTTGCCTGCACCGCCAGCACATGAGGAGAAAAAACAGCTGCCACCGATAGACCAGTATCCATGACGTTGGCCGCCGCATTCTCGGCGTAAGCGGATTTTAGAATATTATCATTGGTTGAATTGTATTTATAAATATTGTAACTAGCTTCCACTGTACCTGTGGCTACGGCCAGGATTACCCCCGCTTTTTTAGTAGTCAATTTAGCTAAGCGCCCGGCTTTACCAGCATAACCAACTGTATTTTCCGTCACTTTTACCACATTGGCTACCGCGTTCGTACCACCCAACGCCGCTTTAGTCGAATAATAAGCCACATCCATTTGTTCCCCGTTTTTGTATGCAGTCCAGGCTTGTTGACCATTGGTAGCCACCGAGGCTACCCCTTGCGCCGCGGCAAAAATAGCAATTGGTCCAGTGTAATTTGCCGACCGGGCCCAATGAGTGGTTGGCAAATCAGTAATCTCTTTAATTTTATTAGATTTAATAGTAACTGCTTCAATTACTGAATATACATTTCCCGCCACTCCCATGGTTTTTTCGACATAATTGGTAGCTGTAATACTTACCTCCAGGTCATTGTAACGCTCGTTCTCCGGCGCGCTCGGATCTTTAGTCAGCATCTGCATGGTTTCTGTTCTTGATTGATAATCCGCTGCGCCCTGTTTGTTTTTTATCCAGTTGACATCATACAAAGTCGAATTCAAACCATCGAAATTACTATGTTCAATAGTTATAGTTGTACTATTGTTGTCTGACTTCAAAATTGTCACCTCTCGCGTAATCGCCGTCAGGTCCCAAGCTACATTCATTGGCTGATATTCCATTTTACTATTTTTTTTGATTGCCCATACTGGTGTCACTTTTAGATAACTATCTTCATAATTTGCTTTATCTGCCGGTAACGTAAATCTAACTTCAAAAGTATTATTATCATTCAGACTAACCAGAGCCAGATTATCTTTGTGGTAAGCAATATTTCCTGCATCATCATCAAAATTATTATTGTTGTAAAAAGTGTACAAAAAAGCCGGTAGTTTATAATCATTGTCGCCATTGTCATATAGATCACTATACATCTGGCTGTCCTTAAACTGTAAAGCAACCGTCTGTTCCTTGCCTGTAAATGTTTTTACCGGATAGAGTAAATATTTGAAATATTCAGTCTCGCTGGGATATTTGATCTCTTCAGTATTTTTTAAATAAGCTAGCTGATAATCCGAAAGGTAATCATAATAAAATTCGTATCGTTTGGGCGTAAAAAAACCCTCGGCATAAATTAAACTAAATTCGGGACCAAAATCGTGCCACATCTCATCCGTGCCGGAGGCAAAATCAGTCTTTGATTTATCATCGATCTGATAGCAGGTGAATTTTTCCTCGTTAAAGATTTTATTCAAAGACTTTTTGTAATGGTCGGCGTCCATAATACTCTTCTTAGTGCCATCATCTTCATGATAAGCAATTTTTTTCATCCAAGTGCTTGGCGGCCAGAATGTAACATATCTTTCAAACACATCCGCCCAACCATCTAACCCGTAGGCTAATGCCGGCTGCTCAATCCGCACCATACCCTTCTTTTGTCTATCGTTCCACAATGGTTCAACCGGATTAATCAGTGAGGACAAATCCTTACCATCTATAATCCCGTCATCATCCGTATCTGGATCCTGGGGATCAGTCCCACCCAATGTTTCATTGTTATTTGGCACCAAATCATTGTCATCATCCGGATTAACAAATTGTTCATTGCCGGTTTGCTCATCATTTAATTCGTTGCTATCTCCGTTTCCGCCCGTTTGCCCACTTGTCAGATTGGCAATACTCTCTTTTCTGAAAGCCACATGATTATCAGTCTCGCTCAGGCGGGTGGCTCTCAATACCAGCACTCCGTCATCACCAACCGCCGTGCCTGGTATTGTCACTGAACCTAAGCAAGTATAACCAACCGGATCAGACGCCGGCGAAGTATTGGCCAAATGAACAACCTGGCTACATTGTCCAGCCGGTGGCGGTGTTTTCGCTTCGTCTCCAGTATATTCGCCTCGCTGAGTAGTTGTGGTGTTATCACAATATGAAAGCAAAAAATCGGCCTCGTTACCCGGACCACCATTGACCATATCTGTGGCCAGCACTTCCATAGCTACGGTAATTTCTGTCAAACCGGTTGGTACATTGGTAACCGTCCACTCGGCATAATCATCCAGCCCACTGTTACGCACCCAGTGCCAACCAGAAATCAGATCACCATTACTTTCATAACCAACATTGGCTGCATCAAAAAACGGCGGCGGCGGAGTGGTTGAGATTGAGCTAGCAATGTCTTCTTCATTGCTGGTACTTGTTAATTGTCCATTATCACAACCACATACAACCAACATTATCAATACCAATGAAGCCAAAATCACTTTCCTGGTTTTTTTCATATTTTTTTAAATAATTATTATCTATAGCTAGTTGCCAGCAATATTAATTACACGTTTAAAGTCCAAGTAATTAATAATTTGTCAGAAGTATTTTATTTATAATTCTTAATCTTCTGCCCGATCTTCGTCGCATAGGCCCGCATCTCTTCATTACTCACCACTTGGCCCGAACTGCGGTCCAGGCGAATAAATTTATCCGGACCCAAGACAAAATAGATGCCATTAATATTTCCATCCTCTTGCACAGCAATAAAATGTTCCATCGGAATATCCGCTGCTGTTTCTATCCTGCGATCCAAAAACTCCAGCCCCTTTTTCTGATTTTCCACATTCAGATAATCTAGCACCAGATACAATGAAGCTACCTCACTCTCATTACCGGCAAAATAATAGTGACAAACATATGTTCCGCCTATCTCTTCATAGGGGTCAATCGCTTTATCTATCTCTTTACCGGTTACTCCTTTCATAAATTCGGCCGTAAACTGTCCACAAATGTCTTCGATAATATAATAATCTTTTGATTCCCTCGTCGGTTCACCCGGAAAACGCACGAAGCCATCTGCATCGGTAGTCATTTCTGATACATAACCGCCTTGACTCTCATCCATCGCCGTCTTGATTTCGTCCATTACTTTTGGGGCCGCATCACATCCGGACATTGATATCAAGACCAATACCGAGGCCATAATTGATTTTTTCATAGGATATTTATTAATAAATATTAATCGCCACAATAATTTTCCCCCCAATCCAGCTTGGTGTCTTTTTGTAAGGTGATCTGAACGTCTTTGGTTACTAAATATTCTAATTGTCGGTGAGCATGATTCCCACAGCCAATAAAATTATAGGCGATTACACCCACCAAATATCCATCGGGCTGTGGATTGACAAATTGATGATAACTAGCAAAATTATTAGATAAATAACAATTAGTTGCGTAAACATAAGCCATTGCCGCTTCTGGTGTCTCAATATTATTAAGATAATTATTTAAATCAACTCTCGTTGACAGAGTCATATCATTTTCACTTACCAATACGTAGCCGCGGGGCCATAGTCCTCCGCAAAACCGCAAATAATTATCACGATTATAATCCCAGGCTTCCAGTTCAACCTCATGTAGCGCCGAAACACTATCACCATTCCAATACTGCCAATAATTATCATAACCAATCTGGCCAATTGTTGTCTGATCCAAACTGCCATCTGGTTTGGTGGCCAACCAACCATAGCATCCCGCCATCCCGATTGATCCCGCCAGATAAATAACAATAATCAATTTTTTCATACACTTTCCTTCCTTTATTGTACCCCCGTTATTTTTTTGTCACCAGTAATTTACTAAACATCAAAAAGACACCAAAAAATTAGTGTCTTATTTCTTATCTCTACAATAAACTATTTAACCAGATCGCCGATATATAAATTTACCAGATTGTCATAGGCTTGCGGCGGATGATCAGATGGTTCAGGCTTGTTTCGGGTGGTAAAAACCGTCGTGGCTTCAGTCCCGCAATTCGGGATTATGGCTTCTGGTCCCCCCGGATGAACAGCAATAAAATCCGTGACATCATAAACCTTATCTTTGATAATTACCCAACAGTCATTAGCCAAATTATGACCGGCCACTTCGCTAGGCACATAAGTTGCAGTCTGATCATCAGTCACCGTTGTATTATTGGTTACTTGATCTTGGCTGGTATTATTTGATTTTTGACCATAAACACCGATTGCCAAAATAACAATTACAATTAAAACAAATAATCCCAAAGCGATGCCAACGTATTTTTTCATCTTTAATCTTAATAGCAAATTTATTTACCCGTTCATTAATCATTATATAACTCAAACTCTTCCGTGTGAATGCAATCAGCTGGCACCCCCGCTTGTCGCAATTGCTTTTTCAAACTAGCCATCATCAAACCCGGTCCGCAAATAAATATACTTTTTTTAGTCGGATCGATCCCCATCTTTTTAATGGCCTCGACCGTCAAATGGCCGGATTGATCAGAATAATAGGTCGTGACATGAAAATTATTAACCGCCGTCGCTATTCTTTCCAATTTTGGGTAAAAAACTGCCTCTCCCTCCTTTTTGACTGCGTAAATTAAGTTAATATCACTCGGGTGATCTGTCGGCAAACTGCGGGCCATTCCCAAAAAAGGGGTGATACCAATCCCCCCCGCTATCCAGACTTGCGATTGATGTTTGGCTTGTTGTCTATTAAAACATCCAAACGGTCCCTCCACTCGCACTTTATCTCCGTTCTTAATTTGACTCATTTGGCTGGTATAATCACCCAAATTTTTAACCGCAATGCGCAAGGTATTTTCGGTTGGCGCTGAACTGATCGAGAAGGGATGCACTTCGCTGGTCACCGTGCTGGACTCAAATTCTAAAAAAGCAAATTGGCCGGCCTGATATTTCATTTTTTCCCCATCCGGTCGCATTAAAATTTCCACAATATCCGGCCCATATTTTTTCACCTGCTTTACAGTATACGCATATTTAGGCACTAACCATCGGTCCAACCAGGAACGGTAAAAATAAAGTAATAAAGCCACTGCTGATAAAATAATAAAATACATTCGTAGTGGCAAATAATTAGCCGTATCCGATGATACCGTCAAAAGATGAATCAGGGCCATAATCAACACCAGGCCCATAAATTTATGCGTCCAGCGCCAAGTTTGATAGGCCAAAGAGCCAAAAAAAGTCAAAAATAGAAAAATAATCATCAAGGTCAAAGCAATAATACCAAAATTAATTGGCCATCTATCTACTCCCGGCAATAAAAACCAGGCCGCTTGTTGGACTGAAAATAACCAATACTTTCCGGCCAATAACAACGGGTGGGCCAAAAGCAAAATAAAGGCTAAGCCGCCCCACCAATGGTGCTCTGAGTACACCCGGTTCATACCCGGAAAAAACCTTTCCAATATTCTCAGTCGGCTGGACAAAATTAACACTAGCGCCATTAAACTCATCCCCACCAAACCACACATCTGGCCCAGGCTAGTCAGGGTTGCTTCGGGCGAATAAAAACGATTTACCCACGGCGCCGACCAGAGCCACAGTATT
This sequence comes from Patescibacteria group bacterium, assembly GCA_041648895.1. Lineage (GTDB taxonomy): Bacteria > Patescibacteriota > JAHJAL01 > JAHJAL01 > JAHJAL01 > JBAZOB01. Next base: position 9,787 of record JBAZOB010000022.1, on the reverse strand, counting down.
AATGGAATTACGATAATGCCGATAATTATGATATTGCCGATATAATATTTTGTTTTCATGATTACAAAAAATTACAAATTACGAATTTACGAGTTGTGTGAATTATACAAATATTTCTTAATTGTCATCCCCGCCTTGAGCGGGGATCTCATCATCAAGACTATAATATACGCGTTACATATGAGATCCCCGCTCAAGGCGGGGATGACATACAAACTAATTACATTATACACCACAAAAAAACGACCGACAGTAAACTGCCGGTCGTTTTTAATTTGAAAATTTGGCTTATCCAAAGAGATTAATACTCTTTCGGTGGACGAGCAATATCAACTTTGATGTTGCGTCCTTCTATTTCCTTCTGATCCAAAGCGGCAATAGCAGCTTTAGCTTGTTCCTCTGTTTCGAATTCAACGAAACCAAATCCGCGTGAGCGGCCGGTCTCTCGATCAGTCAAAACATTGGCTGACGTGACAGAACCAAATTCAGCAAAAAGCTGATTTAGCTCATCATCGGTCATTTTAAAAGGAAGATTGCCGACAAATAACTTTGTACTCATGTGCAATTTTCACCTAACTTAACTATTAAACGATAAGATCGAACCCTTTTTACTCTCTTTGAATAAAAACTTACCTTACAGATGGATAGTAATAAATTATGGGGTAAATGTAAACAAGTATTTGTAATTTAAACATCCCGTCTCGGTATTTTTGCCAGCACCAATTTTATCTTTTCATAACTGATTCCTTCCGGTAGCATTTCTTTTAATTGTTTAAGACGACGCACTCCATTGGACTTGATAATGGCCGTAAATATCTGGTTCTGTTCATCAATTGAAACCAATTCATTGATTTTTAACTCACCACTTGTTTGGTGCCATTTGATCAGATGATTCCAAATGGTATTCAACCCCAGACCTCGTGCCTTGGCGATTTTTTCCGGTGGCAATCCCTGTTGGTATAAATTGATGGTTTGTCTGATGGTAGTTGAAAAATCATTATCATCATCCGTCGGGGCGATCCCTTGCGGTCGCCCTCCCTGGGCGGATGCCAGGCGGGCGGGTTTCAAACCCGCCCCTACATTATCAATTTTCCGCCATTGATAATTGAGACAAATATCACACCCGCCGCAATTATCACTCAGATTTTTAATGTCTTCATCGGCAAAATAGTTCAAAATATAGCGCCGCCGGCAATCCTGGCTGGTCGCATATTCATTCATTTTGGTCAGTAAATTGTATTTAATATTACTGATCACTTTTACTTCCTCCCAACTCCGACCCGCTCGTAACATCTCTTTTTGATTTTTCTTCAGCATAAAATAATGTTTGCCCATATCGGCTCGCCCGTGCAGCAGAATACAATAAGCCATTTCGCCATCCCGCCCCGCCCGCCCGGCTTCCTGATAGTAACCCTCCAAAGTCGCGGGCATGCCAATATGAATTACAAACCGAATATCCGCTTTATCTACCCCCATGCCAAAAGCAATGGTGGCCACAATCACTTTGAATTTATTTTCCATAAAATCACGCTGAATCCGCTGGCGTTGCTGACCGCTCATACCCGCGTGATATGCACAGGCTGTAAGACCATGTTCGTTTAGATATTTAGCCAAATCATCCACTTCCTTTCTGGTGATAGCATAGACAATACCCGAACCATCCAGACTCTTGATCAAACGCAATGCTTCTCCGTAACGTTCCTTCTTTTTCAAACCACTGCGATTAAAAAAGCGCAAGTTGGGCCGGTCAAACCCCCGGATAAATACTTGCGCCTCTGGGATATTGAGTCTTTCAATGATATCCTGCTTCACTTCCGGCGTCGCTGTCGCGGTAAAGGCGGCCACTACCGGCCGCTGGGGCAAATTGTCAATAAAATGCTTAATTTGTCGATATTCCGGCCGAAAATCGTGACCCCACTGCGAAATACAGTGCGCTTCATCCACCGCCACCAGATAAATTGCGATCGTGGCTATCAAATCTAAAAATTTACGATTCGCCAATCTTTCCGGAGCCACATACAATATTTTTATCTCACCTTGCTGAACCGCCTTCAATCTTTGTTCAATTTCCAGCCAATTTAATGAGCTATTGATATAGGTAGCCATCAGGCCACGAGCCATCAAACTATCCACCTGATCTTGCATCAGAGCGATCAAAGGCGAAATAACCATCGTTACCCCTTCGGTCAGCATCGCCGGCAACTGATAACAAAGTGATTTCCCGCCCCCCGTCGGCATTAGCGCCACTACATCACGCCCGGCTAAAATCGCTTCCGCTACCTCTCTCTGCCCCGGCCGGAAATCGTCGAATTTGAAATATTTTTTTAATTTTTGGTTGAGAGAAGACATAGAAAACTATTATCTCTTTAATCGTAATTCGTAATTTATTATAGCCTTTTTCGAATTAACCGGCGATTAAATAAAAATACACCTTCACTTAATTAAAAAGGGGATTTAATAATAGTATTTCAATTTTATTTTAGAGATTACAATCCATGGGACATAAATTCCGTGCCGTCTCCAAGGATGAGCAAATTTGATCGCCACAAAAATTATTTTGCGCCTCGGCCGCTGTTTCGCAAGCTATTTCCAGACTGACAAAACATATAAACAATAAACCAATTATCAATCTCGCCATTATTTTTAGCTTAAACAATTAATTTAATATTATAACTGCCAATTGCAAACATCCGGCAAATATCACCCACAACAAGTATGGAAACTGAGCATAATAAATAAATTTGCTGCGTGGATAAATGTTGTGCATTATCCAGACCAAGGTGATTATTATAAAAATAATATCAAACATCCCCAACCATAAATTATGCAGACCGAATTGAAGAGAAGGAAATATCAGATTAAATATCAAATTCAAGAAAAAAGGCAGAAGTAATTTTCGTTTGATCTTACCGGAAAAATAGAGCCAAACAGCGTAAGTAAAACTAACCAAAATAATAATATACAAAATCGTCCAAACCAGGCCAAACAAAGAAGCCGGCGGTGCCCAATCCGGTTTAATTAAATTGTCATACCATTCAATTGGAGCCATAAAAATTATTAATGATTAATGAGTAGTGTTAATTAACCATCTCTCTCATGTCATCCCCGCCTTGAGCGGGGATCTCATCATTAAGTTTTGTTAAACGTCTTATTGATGAGATCCCCGATAACCGGAGCGCTCCGCTTCCGGTCGGGGATGACAGGGGAATGACTAACTAACACAACTCATTAATTATTTAATTTTTTTACCTGTCTTGATTTCATCAGAAAATAACCAACAATGATAAACGTGATAATTGGCGATACATAAACTGGCACCTCCGTTCCCAATCCTTCCATGATCATGATAATACCCAAACAAAAAATGGAGTACATGGCACCGTTCTTTAAATAGATATAATCTTTGATGTGGTTCACGCCCTTTATAGTTAGTTCTCGAACTACAATTGCTCCAATGCCGTTACCAATCAAGATAATCGGGATTGACAATGTAAAAGCAAAAGCGCCGATTACTCCATCGAGAGAAAAAGTAGCATCTAGCACCTCTAAATATAGTAATTTGCTAATATCACTTATCCCTTTCTGCCCGGCAATGTACTTCTCTGCCTTTTCCGCCTGTTCTCTGAAACCATAAATAATAAAAAAAGCACTCGAACCGATCGCCGCCGCCAAGGACAGATTGGGGTCAATTTTCAAAGTCTGCCAAATCAAAATAGTCAAAATTATCGAAGTGATGCTGAAAAACCAAATTCCCTGCTGGACGCAATAGGATTCAAAAAATAACGTACAATGCTTTTTTTCTAAAAATAGCCAATAGAAAAATAAAAACATCAAAAAAATCCCACCAGCTAAAAGCAAGTAGGGAGCAGTTTGTTCAAACGATTCCACCGCTAACCGATCGTTGGAAAAAGTGATAGTCAAAGCTTGAATCGGCCCCAGTGCCGTATTGGATAACCAGACAATCAGCCAGGGCAACAAACCGCGCACGGCGAAAACACCGAAAATAATGCCCCACACCAAAAACCAGTTCCGCCATTTGGGTTGCATGGTGGCCAAAACATCGGCGTTGACCACGGCGTTGTCAATACTGGAAACGATCTCAAACAGACACAATCCCAGTATAGTAAGAATTATTGTACCAATGTCCATCCTTTGATTTTTTATTATCTGGCCGCATTATAACATGTCGCATATTATTAAAAAATTAAGGAGATATTAAGAATAAATTAGGAATAATAATTCCTAATTTATTCTTATCTTTATTTCCCACCGAAATATATTTATGATAAAACCATATTTAATATAAAAACCGCGACCATGAAAAAAATCATCCCGTTAATATTATTTGTTGTCTTATTCTCCGGCTGCACCATCTCCACCATCAATGAACTGGACTATGTTGATGAGATAAAAATTGGCTTCATTGGGCCACTAAGTGGCGACATGGAAAGTTACGGCCTGCCCATCAAAAATTCTGTTGAGATGGCCGTCAATGACATTAATGACGCCGGTGGCATCCGCAAAAAAGATATTAAAATGTTCTATGAGGATGGGAAATGTGAAGAAGATAGTGCCCGTGAAGCGGCCCGTAAACTAGTTTATGAAGACAAAGTCAACGCGATTATTGGTGGTGTCTGCAGTGGTGAGACTCTGGCGGCGGCCGAAATTACTGAACCGGCCGGTGTAGTGCTGATCACTCCTTCCTCATCCAGTCCGGTGGTTACCTTGGCCGGTGATTACGTTTTTCGTAACACCACTTCCGACGCCGACTTGGAGAAAGCCATGGCCAGTCATATCAGTAAAAATTATCAAACCATTGCCGTTATTTCTGAAAATACTGAATACGCTCAACATCTCCATGATGTTTTTGTTGATGAATATGAAAACAACGGTGGAGCGATTGTCGTCGATGAAACTTTCTACTCCTACACCACTGATTTTTCCGATATTATCAATGAAATCAAAAAATCCAGCGCCGAAGCGGTTTTCATTAACCCCCAATCCGAAACTGCCGGCGGCAATATTATTAAATTAGCCAGTACATCCAAATTAAATTTACCTTTATTTGGCACCAACGTTGTCGCCGGCGCCACCGCTCTGTCTATCGCCGGCCCCACCGCCGACGGCGTGGTGGTGATCGACAATCCGCCTTTGGATAAAAGCAACCCCACCGCCCAGGATTTTCTGAAGCGATACCAACAACTCTATGGTACCCCGACTTTTGAATTCTATCTCGGCGCTGCCTATGACGATGTGTCCCTCCTCGCCCAGGCCATTGAAGAAATTGGCCTCCAAGGTGAAAATATCAAAAACTATTTCTACAAACTAAAAAATTATAGCGGTGTCATTGGTGACTACCGCTTTGATAGCAATGGTGATTTGGTCTGGATCCAATACTCACTCAAAGAAATAAAAGGCGGATCAGTGGTGGAAGTCAATTAAACCACCCATTTTTGATAACACTCCTCACAATATACCTTCTCTTTCCTATTAGGTGCATATGTCGTCTCAAATTTATTGCTGCATCTTCCCTCATGAGAACATATATTACTTGATCCTTGATCCTTGCTCATTACTCCTTGGCCCTCACACATGCACTGCCTGTGCCATAACTGGTATGGATTCTTATGTTTATTTCGCTGCCGGTAACGCTCTTCCGGACAAACCAACGGAATAGGAATATGATGTTTGATATAAAAAGCCAATTCCGGCGCTACAATTCGAAACGGCTTTCCGGTCACCTTGCACTTTATAATCCCGGCCAACAATTCCCGCGCCCGGGCTTCATCATGATAGACTTCGATGGTCGCCGGTTCATGCCATGGGCCATCGTAACCGCTCTGCGGGTCATAATCGCTCCACTTATAACCGCGTGATTGGGCTTCTTCTTTGCTTAAGTCAAAATAGTCCGGCGCGATCGTTTCATTGTATCCATAGGGACTAAGCTGGGGTGGGAAAAATTCACCGTATTCATTCCTGTCCAACATTGCCAGTTTTATTTTTTCCACCAATTTATAATATTCTTTTTCGCCATATTGTTTATTGAACACACAAAATCGTTTGCCGCGCAAGCCAACGCAACCGAAGCAATCCCGGCAATTAAAACAAACAAAGCAGTGAAAAGTTTCACTTGAACCCACATCACCAAATGAAGATATTTTGTGGTAGCCCTCACCGCTGGTACAGCAATTATATTGTAACTCGGCATCCAAACCAGCCGAGAAACAATCATAACTATCCACCTGACCTGGGGAATCATAAACATATTTGCAATTATCGCCTTTGTCCACCCCAAAACAATCCCGACAATTCTTACTGTTACTTATCTGATCACCGGTGCAATTTTCACTATTGGTGATACGCGCGTATTTGACAATCATCTCCTGGCGGATTTGATCAAATTCTTTTTGGGCCGTCAGCCTGTCCATATTCTCAACCAATTTCTTGTACTCGGTCTGACTGTATTTTTTATTCAAAAAATAATACTGCTTATTGCGTAAATTGGTACACAAATAACAATCCTGACAACCGGTCAAATTAGCTGAAAAATGACAGTTATAACAATTTTCCGCATAATACAAATACTGACAATTATTATTATTCATCCCCTGAATGTTCCAGTAACAATCCTGACACTCAATAATATTCGTATTATCGACACAATCGCGATTACGTAGATGGAACTTACCGTACAGGCAATTTACATTACCCACCGCTTGTGACAGCAAGTAACAATCCTTATTGTCTTTCCCATGGTTAAGATAATCAGAATTATCCGGATTAATATTGAGTAAACTGATATATGGCACCACATGGATCAATTCATTGATTTGTTTAAAAAAACCACGACTAAAATCATAGTCCCTCCCATAATCCAGTGGATCCCAGGCATCTGAAAACCAGTAATCTTTGTCGTAAACCCTGTAATCTTTATCCGGTGAAATGATGGCAATAATATCTTTACCAGTGGCGTCACATTTTCTCTTGTAAAGACTTCGCTCATTCCGAAAAGCGGTTTTAAGTTGCCTGCTACAGGATGGACAAAGCTGGGGTAGGGGCACCATCAGCATTTTCAAATAATCTATATCATCCGCCTCAATCCGCCACTTCCCATGGCACATCCGACACTCCCGCTCGTGCGGCGCGGTTTGATTTAGCTGCTCTAAAATTTTCTGGTCGGCTTGGTCCATATTTAGTCTATCAACATCTCTTTTATCGCCGCCTTTACCCTCATCACTGTACTAATATTCAACTTTCCCACTTTTTTTACTAACCGCTTAAGGTCAACTGTTCTAATTTGATCGAGCACCACGAAACCACTGCGTTTATTTAAAACCAATGGTATCCGCCAAGAAAAATGATGTGATTTTGAAGTCAATGGTGCCACAATTACAGTTTTTATCTCTCGATTCAAATCATCTGGCGACAAAATTACACATGGTCTAGTCTTTTTAATCTCATGACCAATTGTCGGACTCAACTTGACCAAATAAATATCATACTGATTTACTACCATTCCCAACCCTCCCAATCCAGATCAAGACCATCATCAATAATCAATTCATCGTCGCCCAATTCATGCATCTTGGCCGCCTGTTCCCTCCACCCTTGTCTCGGCACCTTCTTTACTGGGGAGATTTTTATCCCGTCTTTCTCCAAGGCTATTTTTACCTCTCTCTCAATTTTTGCTTGCTGCAATAGGGCTTTGGGTAATCTGATTCCCATCGAATTACCAATTTGTATTACTTGTGCTTTCATTGTTTATCCATAATTAATTCTAATAATGTAATTATAATGTAATTACATAAATTTTTCAAAAACAATAACTTGGGCGGGGAAACCCCGCCCCTACAATACACATTACATCAATCATTATACCTGATGGGCGACCGCCAGGGTCGCCCATACAAAATTGGTTCGGAAAGACGCGACCGATCGCGTCTTTAGGTCATTTTGTCCGGGACAAAAATATACAACAGCGTAATAATTATTGCCAAAAGAATAATTGGTAACAAGCTTAAAATGAGCATAATCACTCCAGCGTCTTTCATGGCCAACTGGGCGCTGCGCACGTTTTCTCTCACCTCCGGACCGATCTCATCACTCTCCAAAATAGATGGGTGGGGCATGTTTTTCAGCAAATTTATCGTTACCATTAAATCAAGTATGACTGCAAAAATAACATATTTCTCCTGATCATTACTCAAATCTAAAAAATACAGCGAGGCCATGGCCACCACGACTACCACCAACATTTGCCAAAAAATTAATCTGCGCCGCCAATCCTGTTTTTGTTTATCCCCATCTTTTGAATCCAATCGCAACCAATCGCTACGCAGGGCGTAACCCGCTACCGTCGAATCAAAGACCCACAATATTATCAATATTGTGTGGTGATAATTTGATAAATCATAAAAAACTAATAATCCAAAAATAATCGCCGTATAAGCGATCATCTGCCCCCACAAAAACCAACGCAGATATTTTTTCCAGTTATTTTTCATTAAGATCCACGCCGTTCATTAACTTCTGAAGGATATAATTCAGTTTGTTGCTATCAATATTTTTGCTTTTGATCCTGTCAGCAATGTTATCATGTCCATACTTATCAATTGTCGAATTCAGTTGCTCTTTTTCTTTATCACTCAAACTATTATAATTACCGGCTTTAATTAGACAATATAGTCTGTCAATGAGTTCTTTGGTTAAAAAATGTCGCGGCGAACTTTTATCATACACATCTCTTTCAATATATTCCCATTCCGAGTAATAGTAGACATTGTTATTATCTATGGCTTTTTCGGTGCAAACGATACATCCGGCGGCAAATATTGGTTTGAGTAATTGCCAAGCTTCAAAACCCTTCACTTCTTTCTGCAATTTCTTTTCCACCGCCATTATATCATTATCATGATCTTGTATTAGAGCAATGAACTGATCAAAAATTCCCAATTTATCCGCGGCGTACATTGTGTTGCTTAAATGAAAAAGATCATTTACCAGTTGCTCACGATAAAACAGTCGACTATTTAATGTTTTGCCTTCCTTGTAACAATCATATAGTTCATCAAAAAAATCACCCGCGTCCCATTCCAATAATTTCTTCTCATCAATCGGTTGTCCGTATTTGACCCGTTCACACTTTGATTCCTCTCTATCCGGAGCAGAAGGGGTCTGCCCAAATGTTTCAATATTTATCATAAATTCATTTATAATTAATAATTTATTAATATTTTCTTAATAAATTATTAATAAACATACACCAAAAAATAGGTATAATCAAGATTATACCCTCGTGATAAAAATAAAAATCACCTGATCTCCCTAATCAACTTTTATCCTATCAATTCCCATTTTTTCCCATCAAAAAGGCCCCGGTCCGAAAGCTTCAATTCCGGTATTACCAAAAGGGCCATAAACGACATGGTCATAAACGGATCAGTCATGGTGCTGCCCAATTTGGCCGCGTTCTTTTTTAATTTCCGGTATTTTCTGGCGATGACATGACCATGCCTGGTACTCATCAGGCCGGCAATGGTTAAATTTATTTTATTATGGACTTTACCTTGGTTAACTACCAGTAACCCACCTTTGATTTTGATCAATTCATTGATGGCCACCACCATATCTCGATCATTGGTGCCAATACAGATAATATTATGCGAATCATGAGCCACCGTGGCGGCCATGGCGCCTTGCTTCAATCCAAAACCCTTGATAAAACTGGTGGCCACATGATCCTGGCCATAACGATCGGCCACGACGATTTTTAAAATGTCATTTTTTA